>NZ_JBHVXZ010000037.1:0-79958 GCF_042881395.1 Amycolatopsis sp. NPDC058278
AGTGTTTTATACTCGCCTGGGTGTGTTTCTCTCGGCTACGCGGGGCGGGGGCGGGCCCCCCCCCCCCGCGGCAGTGATCAGCCGGCGCCGGCGTCGCTCCAAACGGCCCACGAGCCGGGTGCGCCGGGTTCGGCCCCGGTGGAGTACCACAGCGACGTCCACTTGTGACCGTTGTGGCCCACCACGTCGTTCGGCACGTACGCCTTGGCGGAGTCCCACTCGGCGAGGCCGTCGCAGCCGGTCGGCGGCGGGGTGCCGGTGCCGACGGTGAGCGAGAACTGCGCGCTGTGGTCGGCGTCGGTGCCGTCGCCGGTGACCGTCACCTGGCTGGTGCCCTCCGGCGTGGTCGCCGACGTGGTGATGGTCAGCGTCGCCGTGCCGCCGGAGGAGATGCTCGCCGGGCTGATCGTCGCCTTCGCGCCCTCGGGCAGGCCGGACGCCACCAGCCGCACGGTCTGGGCGGTGCCCGAGGTGATGCGGGTGGTCACCGTGGTGGTCGCCGTCTGTCCGGGTTGGACGGACGCCGAGGTCGGCGACAGCGTCAGCGAGTAGTCGTTGCCGGCGGGCGGCTGGCCGCTGCAGGCCGGCTCACCGCTGACCGCGGGGACGCTCACCGCGTCCCAGGCGGCCTTGGTGGCGGCGAACTCGGTGCAGCTGCCCGGGAACAGCGCGACCGCGGCTTCCAGGGTGGCCTTGCGGGCCGCGCGGTGGTTCCACGACGACGTCTTCTTCAGCAGGCCGTTGTAGAAGATCTTGCCCGCCTTCTGGATGCCGACGCCGGCCACCGTCGAGTTGTTGCACGTCGGGCTGGCGCCGCTGCCCTGGGAAAGGAGGTAGAACCAGTGGTTCTGCGGGCCCGCGGCGGCGTGCACCTCGGTGCTCGGGATCGAGGCCGAGTAGCAGTTCGGGTCGCCGACCTTCGACGGGTTGTCCATGTAGCGGATCGGGCCCTGGCCGACGAGGTTGACGCCTTCGCCGACGGAGAAGTCCGGCGTGTCCTTGGGGTTGTCGGCGTAGTACTCGGTCAGCGCGCCGAAGATGTCGCCGGTGGACTCGTTGAGCCCGCCGTTCTCGTTGCCCGACCCGGCGCCGCCGGGCGTGGTCTGGAAGATCGCGTGGCCGAACTCGTGGCCGACGACGTCCATCGGCGTCGCCTGGCGGCGGTTGTCCTGCGAGTGCCCGAAGTGCGTCGAGGAGCCGTCCCAGTACGCGTTGACGTCGTTGAGGCCGACGCTCGCGCGGAACCCGCCGCCTGCCCCGTCGATGCCGTTGCGGCCGAGCCAGTCGGCGAGCATCTTCCACTCGGTCTGGACGCTGTAGAGCACGTCGACGCAACCGGTCTCGAGGTCGGTGCCCGAGCCGTTGCCCCAGGTGTTGCTGCTCTTCGTGAAGATCGAGCCGCCCTCGCGGCCGCAGGCGATGCCGCGGCGGCCGGGGTCGGTCATGGAGTACGAGCTGCCGGAGCCGGAGGTGTCGATGGAGACGGTGCCGGCGTAGTAGGAGTTGCCGGTACCGGCTTCGCGGACGTCGTCGCGCGTGTCGAGGATCTTTCCCGTGGTGCTGTCCACGAAGACGTGCAGGCGGGTGGGCTTGCCGTGGTCCCGGCCGCTGACGACGACCTCGTAAGCGAGCTTCGGGGCGTCCCCGGCCAGCACCACCAGCTTCGGCGTCTCCGTGCTGTCTGCTGTGGACACTTTCGCGGCGGCGATCTTCGTCGCCTGCTCGGCCTTCAGCGCGGCCTGCGTGCCGACGGTGATCGGAGCCGTGCGCGCGGCTTCGGTGCCGCGCACGCGCCCGGCGCCGTCGGCGACGACCACCGCGTCGCCGCCGACGACCGGCAAGCCGTGGTAAGTGCGCTGGTAGGAGGCGAAGTAGAGCCCGCCGCCACCCGGGGTGACTCCGGTGCGGACGAAGGCCTCCCCGGCGCCCTTCGCGAGCCGGTCGGCGCCGTTGAGGGCGGCCTGGTCGGCGGCGCGGGCGGCGAGCGCCTCGGGCGGGGTGGCGGCGGGAGGTGCGGAAGCGGCGGCGGCCGGGATCGCCGGCACCGCGAACGTCAGGGCCAGGCCGGCGATCGCCGCCAGCCCACGTGGGGATCTCATGGGGAACCTTTCCGGGGACCGGGAGGATTGTGCCCGGAGCAATAACTGGTGTTATTGCGCCGGACGCGTCCGAGTAAAGGTTCCACCCGCGGACGGGTCAATGGGCCGAACGGAGCAGTGCGGCCCCGTCGTGATCAGGTTGATTCGGGCAAAACCGCAGGTGGCAGCCCCTTCGCAGACTGGTCTGAACCAATTAACAGACTTTCGTAGGAAAGTGCTGTTGGTCCGGACCACCGAGCCCGCAGGTCCGTTACGTGTCGGTGCCGGCGGCCGAATCCAGGCCGCGGCGGTAGGCCTCGACGGCTTCGTCGAGGTGACCACTTTGCCGGAGCGTGTCGCCGAGCCGCAGGGCCGTCGAAACCGCGGCGCCGTGGAGAGCCGCCCGCGTCTGGATCTCGAAGGCCTGCCGCAGCAGCCCGGTCGCCGTCTCGGGGTCGCCCTGGGCCGCGGCGATCTGGCCCAGCAGGCTCGTCGCTTCGCCCAGCGACTCGACGTCACGGGACAACAGCTCCCGGACCTCGGAAACGAGCGTCGCGGCCTCTTCCGGCGCGCCCTGCCGGAGCCGGACTTCGGCCAGCTCGAGCGTCGCCCCGGCGAAGCCTTCGTCCGCGCCGATCGCCGCCAGCTGGCCGCGGGCCGCCGTCAGCTCCGCGCGGGCCTCGTCGAGGCGGCCCAGGTGCCGCAGGAAGTAGCCGCGCGCCCAGCGGCAGCGGGCCGCGTCGCGGTCGAACCCGACCGACGCGAACAGCCGGCACGCCTCGGTCAGGTCCTCGTCCGCCCGGTCCGCCCGGCCGGTCGCCTGCCACACCTGCGACGCCTGCCGGTGGAACCGCGCGACGAAGTCCGGCCGCGCCGCCGCCCGCGCCAGCCGCCGTCCGTCCTCGGCCGCGCGGCGGGCCCGGTGCAGGCCGCCCATCTCCATCAGCGGGTGGATCAACGCGGTGAGCAGGCACAGCTCGGCATCCGGGTCCGACGGCCGCGTCGCCAGCTCGGCCTCGAGCCGGGCGATCGCCGCCCCGGCGTCGCCGCGCTGGAACCGGCAGCCCGACCACCGGTGCACGATCATCGCCCGCAGCCACGGCGGAGCCGCGCCGGCCAGTTCCTCCGCGTGCTCCAGCCCCCGCTGCGCCCCCGCGACGTCGAAGAGCTGCCACCGCACCTCGGCCTGGCAGAACCGCGCGTAGCACTCGACGTCGTCGAGGTGGTAGCCCGCCGCCTGCTTGCCCGCGGCGGCGAACCGCTCCTCCGCGGCGGCGATCCGGCCCTGTTCGAGGTCGCGGTACCCCTCGTCCAGTGCCGCGCGCAGCTCGGCGGCGACGCCGGGCGGCCTGCCGAACCGCAGCTCGTCGACGGTCAGCCCGAGCCGCTGCGCCAGGTAGGCCAGCATCTCCTCCGACGGCGGGCGGCTGCCGGTCTCGACCTTCGCCAGGAAGCCCCGGTCGTAGCCCGGCTCGGCCAGCTCGCGCTGGGTCCAGCCGCGGCCGGTGCGCAGCCGCCGGATCCGCGCTCCGAGCGGTTCGGCGGGGGCACTGGTCATCTCCCCACGGTAGGTCATCGGCGCGACAGCCGGGGAGACAGACATGGTGACGCCTCCGGCCGCGCGCGGGCCGTTCACCGGCGGGAGCCTGGGGCGGCCGGAACGCCGCCACCCGGCGGTGTCCGCCCTCGAACTGTCCACTTTGGATAGACCGGGCACCCCGGCGTCGCGCCGGCGGAGACGAGTCCATTCCGGACGGGAGGTGCCGGCACGCGCCGAGGAGTGCACTCGTCCGCGTGAATCCGTCGGCGGCCGGGAAGCCGCCGCGCCGACGACCCGGGTTCACGGCCGGCGGGCTTCCTTCCCCGACTCCCGAAAGAAGTGGTTGCCAGGCCGTAGCATGGCGAGGTGAGCGAACAGTCTGAATGGCCGGACGGCCAATACCCCGAACGCCCGGTGGAGCGCCAGAAGGGCCCGGTCGTGCTGCGCGGCGACCGCCGTGACCAGGGCAGCACGACCGACCAGCGGCTGCTCGACTCGCGCGGCCCGAGCGACTGGGTGCACACCGACCCGTGGCGCGTGCTGCGGATCCAGGCCGAGTTCGTCGAGGGCTTCGGCGCGCTCGCCGAGGTCCCGCGTGCGGTCACCGTGTTCGGCTCGGCCCGCACCAAGCGCGAGCACCCGGAGTACGAGCTCGGCCGCAAGATCGGTGGGGCGCTGGCCAACGCCGGCTTCGCGGTGATGACGGGCGGCGGCCCGGGCGCGATGGAGGCGGTCAACCGCGGCGCGGCCGAGGCCGGCGGCTTCTCCGTCGGGCTCGGCATCGAGCTGCCGTTCGAGCAGGGCCTGAACCCGTGGGTCGACCTCGGCGTCAACTTCCGCTACTTCTTCGCCCGCAAGACGATGTTCATCAAGTATTCGCAGGCCTTCATCTGCCTGCCCGGCGGCTTCGGCACGCTCGACGAGCTGTTCGAGGCGCTGACCCTGGTGCAGACGAAGAAGGTCACGAAGTTCCCGGTGGTGCTGTTCGGCAGCGACTACTGGGGCGGGCTGTACGACTGGATCGCCAAGACCGTGCAGGCCGAAGGCAAGGTCAGCCCGCACGACCTCGACCTGCTGCACGTCACCGACGACATCGACGACGCCGTCCGCGTGGTGCAGGAGTCCTACCAGGCGTGGGAGGACACGCACTGATGCGGCGGATCTGTGTCTTCTGCGGGTCGTCGATGGGCTTCTCGCCGCGGTACGCCGAGCAGGCGGCCGCGCTCGGGAAGCTGCTCGCCCAGCGCGGCATCGGCCTGGTCTACGGCGGCGCGAGCGTCGGCACGATGAGCGTGGTCGCCGACGCCGCGCTGGCCGCGGGCGGCGAGGTGATCGGCGTCATCCCGGAGGCGCTCTCCAGCGTCGAGATCGCGCACGCCGGGCTGACCGAGCTGCACGTCGTCGCGGACATGCACGAGCGCAAGGCCAAGATGGCGGCCCTCTCCGACGGCTTCGTCGCGCTGCCGGGCGGCGCGGGCACCCTGGAAGAGCTGTTCGAGGTCTGGACGTGGGCCCAGCTCGGCCTGCACGGCAAGCCGATCGGCCTGGTCGACGTCGACGGGTACTACGCGCCCCTGATGACGTTCGCCGACCACATGGTCACCGAAGGCTTCCTCCGGGACGGCTACCGGCAGCTCCTGCTCGCCGACGCCGACCCGGCCGCGCTGCTCGACCGGTTCGAGACGTACGAGCCGCCCGCGCCGCCGAAGTGGGCGAAGGAAGCGCCGGGGATCTGACGCGCGTGGCCGGGGTCACCGGCCGGGCCGGAACCGAAGCCTCCGGACCGGTCGCGGCGAGCCCGGCCGGCGGCGATGATTCGCCGAGGTTGCCATCGTGTTTCGGCGACGTGTTGTGCAATTCGTGCGCTTTGAATCTGCGTGAGTTGTCCTGCGGCAACAAAGTGCCGGGCGCGGTGCGCCGACCGGCGGCGCGTCCGGTCCGGAGTCCCTCGGGCCCGGGACCAGGCCGGTCCCGACCTGTGGACACCGTGGGTGACGACGCCTGGTGAGCGTGCTCCGGCGCCCGGTTCGACAGCCGGAAACGAGACGCGGATCCATTCCGGTAACATCCTCCTGGTTTGGTGAGCTGAATGTCCTGTCACCCTGTGCAACGGGAACCCGCGTGCAGATGGGTGACTTTTGACCCCTATAGTGTGGTTCTGCGTAGCGTCGTCGGGGGTCAGTTCGGCGCTTGCCCGAAGCCGGAGGAACCGATTTCGGCCAGCTTCGTGGAGCAGCAATGTTTCGTGGTTGGTCAGAGCTTTCCGAAAGGGAAACAGACTGATGGGGCGGGCGTGAGTACCGATTTGCTGACTGAGACGTTCGAAGTGGTCGAAGACCGTGGTGTCGGTCTCGTCGGGGATGGTGCCCTCGACGAGCGCGAACGCCGGTTGCTCATCGGCGCGGCCACCTACCACTCCCTGGTGCGACGCGGCGCGACACTGCGCCTGACCGTCGTCCGGGCGCTGCACGTGGGCTACCCGTCGCTGACCGACGAGCGCTGCCTGCACATCGGCTGGACCCAGGACCGCGAGTCGGTCGGTTCCGTGATCGTGCGCAGCCTGGTCGCTCCGGAACCCGGCACGCAGGTTACGGGCGGGTTCGTCGACCTCGTCATCGACGTCGGCGGCAAGCCGGTCGTGCAGAACAGCTACCAGCAGCTCAACGGCCCGATCGGCAAGGCCAAGAAGCTGGTCCGGTCGCGGGTCCCCTTCCAGTACGACCACCTGCGTCAGCTGCGGACCGACGTCGTCGAGAAGCGCATGCGCTCCACGCAGCTGCCGCGGCGGCTGCCGGTCGCCGGCAACACGAACTACCACCGCGCGGCCACCACCGCCCGGCCCGCCATCCTGTTCGGCCTGCACTGGCTCGAGCTCGGCGGCGCGGAGCGCTGGGCGCTGGACTGCATCCAGCTGGCCAAGGAAGCCGGATTCGTCCCGATCGTCGTCACCGACCGGGACTCGGCCCACCCGTGGATCACGCGGCCCGAGTTCGACGACACGGTGATCATCCCGATCACCCACCCGATCAAGCTGGGCACCGACTCCGCGTTGTTCGGCGGGCTGTTCGCGGCCTTCGACATCCGCGGCATCCACGTGCACCACAACACCTGGCTCTACGACCGGCTGTCCTGGGTGAAGTCGGTCTGGCCGGACGTCCCGGTCGTCGATTCGCAGCACGTCCTGGAGTGGCGGACCGGCGGTTTCGTCGACCACGCCGTCCAGGTGTCGGCGATGATCGACCAGCACCACGTGATCTCCCCGCAGCTGCGCGACTACCTGATCCACCGGCAGAGCATCCCGGCGCACAAGGTGGTCCTCGCCACCCTCGCGAACGCCACCACCGCCGGGATCACCCCGGACACCGTCGGCGCCGAGGCGAAGTCCTCGCCGTTCACGGTGACCTACATCGGCCGCTTCCACCAGCAGAAGCGACCGCACGTGTTCCTGAAGCTCGCCGCCGAGCTCAAGAAGTCGTCGCCGGTCCCGGTGCGGTTCATCGTCCAGGGCGACGGCCCGCTCGCGGACGAGGTGCACGCCTTGCGCGGCCGGCTGGGCCTGACCGACGTGCTCGAGGTCCGCGCGGCGGACCACCCGGTCAAGGACACCCTGGCCGAGTCCGACGTCCTGGTCGTCACTTCGGAGAACGAGGGCCTGACCCTGACGACCTTCGAGGCCACCGCCGCCGGGGTCCCGGTGGTCTCGTCCGACGTGGGCTCCCAGGCTTCGGTGGTCCCCGACGGCCTGCTGTGCCCGCGGCACCCGTACGCTTTCGTGCGGCAGGCGGCCGAGAAGATCCGGACCATGATGTCTTCCCCGGACCAGCGCAAGCAGTGGTTCGAGGAGCAGGCCGCCAAGAACGAAGCCTTTGCCAAACTGCCCAAGGCCAGCGCCTGGGCCAAGGAGCTGTACCAAGGGTGGAAGAAGCAGTGAACAAGGTCGCCGCGGTCGTCGTCACCTACAACCGCAAGGACAAGCTCCGCAAGGTGCTCGACCACATCCTGGCCCAGAGCCTGGCCCCCGAGTGGGTCGTGGTCGTCGACAACGCGTCGACCGACGGCACCGACGAGGTGCTCGCGTCGTACGCGACCGAACCGCGGGTCACCGTGCTGCGCCTGTCCGAGAACACCGGCGGCGCCGGCGGCTTCTCGGCGGGCATGGCCAAGGGGTACGAGCTGGGCGCCGACTTCCTCTGGATCATGGACGACGACTGCTACGCGCAGCCGGACGCCCTCGAGGAGATGGTCAACGGGCTCGACAAGGCCGAACAGACCCTCGGCCACCAGATGCCCTTCGCCTGCTCGCTGGTGAAGTGGACCGACGGTGGCATCTGCGAGATGAACAACCCCGGCACGACCTGGGACTGGGGGCGGTTGCTCTCGCTCGGGCAGCAGGCGGTGCTCGTCAACCACTGCTCGTTCGTGTCGGTGCTGATCCCGCGCTGGACGCTGACCCGCTTCGGGCTGCCGCTGACCGACTACTTCATCTGGTTCGACGACATGGAGTACACCCTGCGCGTCGCCCAGGCCGCGCCCGGGGTCCAGGTGCTGACCAGTGTCGTCGTGCACGACCTCCCGGAGAACCGCGGGGTGAACTTCGGCCAGATCAACCACCAGAACGTGTGGAAGTACGAGTACGGCGCCCGCAACGAGCTCTCCTACCGGCTGCACCACGAAAGCCCGTTCGCCGCCGCCGGGTTCGCCATCCGCGTGCTCCGGGGCATGGCGCAGGGGCACGTTTCCCGGTCGCTGCGGCTGCGTATCGTGAAGGCCCTGGCACGCGGGGTGAAGTTCGACCCGAAGCCGAAGTTCCCGCGTTCGGTGCTCTGAAGCCCAGCTCGGATCCGCCACCGCGGCCGTTGTCGCGCGAGTCGTGCCGCAGTTCAGGAGAACCACGATGAAAGACCTGGTCAAGGACTCGGCGCCGGTGACCGGCCAGGACGCCGGGCCCCCCGGCGGGGAAGTGGCCGGGGACACCCGGTCACGCAGGCTCGGTGACCGGTTCCGCGCCTGGCGTCTCGTGGCCGAGGCCCCCTCGCGGGCCACGCTCCTGATCAGCGGGCTGCTCACCATCCTGACCTGGCAGCTGCCGGCGTTCTCGCCCATCGAACCCAAGGGGGACTACGACTACGGGCTCCTGATCGCGATGGCGCGGCACTTCGGCCTGAGCTTCGGCGACCGGATCGCGACGACGTACGGGCCGCTGTACTTCCTCGCGATCCCGTCGACCACCGTCCGGGCCGAGGTGGCCGTCGGCTTCCTCTTCTGGTTCGTGTTCACGACCGGCTGCCTGGCCGCCTGCTTCCAGGCGTTCCAGGGCCGGATCGGCACCCGGTGGGCGTGGGTCGCCTGCGGGGCGATCGCGGTGAGCTTCAGCATCGTGCCCCTCACCGGCGTCATCACCGCCACGCCCGGGTTCGTCGCGGTGCTGGCCATCTGCCACGCCCTCGGCCTGCTGCCGAAGTGGGCGGAGCGCTCTTTCCCGGTCGTGATGGGCCTGGTGGTCGCGGCCATGCTGCTGACCAAGTTCTCGGTCGGGCTGATGTGCGGCCCCATCGTGCTGGGTGCGGTGCTCGTCCGGCCCGGCAGGCGGCTGCGGGAGTTCGCGGAGTTCGCGGTCTCCGGTCTCGTCGGCCTGGTCCTGCTCTGGATCGTCGCGGGGCAGCCGCCGACGCAGGTGGTCCAGTACGTCGTCCGCGCGCTCTCGGTCGGCAGCGGGCACGCGCAGTCGATGGGCCTGGAGCCGACGAACAGCGCCTGGGAGTACCTGGTCGCTGCCGTGGTGACGATCGTGCTGGCCGTCGGGGTGGCCCGGATCAAGGTGGACGGCTGGCGCTGGCCGCTGTGGCTGGGCCTGCTCGCCGCCGGCTGGCTGCTGTTCAAGCAGGGTTTCGTCCGGCACGACTCGCACTCCGCGCAGTACTTCGCCGTGCTGTTCGCGCTCGGCGTGCTGTTCGCCGTGCTGCAGCGCAGCGCGGTGCTGGCGATGGTCGCGGCCCTCTCGCTGCTGGCCCAGGCGGCCAGCTTCGGCGGCGGCCTGTGGGTGATCGACCCGGCGCGGTCCCTGCACACCTTCGCCGACGGCGCCACCATCGTCGCGTCCGGCTCCCACCGGGACGCCGTCCAGGAGGACGCGCGGTCGCAGCTGCGGCAGCGCACCGCCATCCCGCAGCGGTTCCTGAGCCGGATCGGCACGCAATCGGTCCGGGCCGAACCGTTCGACCAGGCCATTGGCTGGACCTACGGGCTGACCCCGGCGATCCCGCCGACGCTGCTGAACTACGGCGCCTACACCGAGCTGCTCGACAAGATGAACGAGTCCTGGATCGCCGACGACGTCAACGGTCCCCGGTTCATCATCCGCGAGAACACCAGGACCACGCTCGACGCCCGGTTCGCGCTCTGGGACCCGCCGCGGACGGAGCTTGCCGAGACCTGCCGGTACACCATGGTGGACTCCACGGACAAGTGGCAGCTGCTCGAGCGCGGCCCGAACCGGTGCGGTGCCGAGCGGGAACTGTCCAGCACGCAGGTGGCCGCCGGGCAGTCCGTCCCGGTGCCCACGGCCGCCGACGGCGTGGTCGTCGCCCGGGTGTACCCGGAGCAGTCGCTGGCCGAGCGCGCATGGGCGTTCCTGTTCAAGCCGGACGACCTGACGGCCAGCCTCGACGGCGAGGCGTTCCGGCTGCCCTGGACGCACGGTGACGCGCCGCTGATGGTCTCGGCGCCGCAGGAGCAGTCCGCCGCGCTGGCCGGGCGGCCGCTGGCGGCGAAGACCCTGTCGATGAGCGCACCGGGACGCGTGGTGTTTTCCGTGGTCGGCCGGAAGTGACCCGGCCCGGCTCACCGGCCCCGACCGAACCCCCGGAACGCGAAGGAACCCCCACGATGGACGCAGACAACGGCCGGGTGCTGACGGTGTCCCCGCCCGGGGCCACTCCGGTCGCCGGCGTCGCCGACGGGGGCGCAATACCGAAGACCGAGGCGAAACCGGCGCGGTCCGCCAAGCCGGGTGTGCACATCGGCCAGCTCACCGGCATCCGCGCGGTGGCCGCGTTGTGGGTGCTCGCCTTCCACTTCCGGCCGGAGCTGCTGAAGTCGTTCGGGTTCCTGTACCCGCTGGTCCCGGTCTTCAACGTGGGCTACCTCGGGGTGGACCTGTTCTTCGTGCTCAGCGGCTTCATCCTGACCTTCACCCACCTCGACCGGATGGCCGAGAACTGGGGACCGAAGAAGATGGTCGGTTTCCTGTGGCTGCGGCTGTCCCGGATCTGGCCGGTGCTGTTCTTCATGCTGCTCGTGTGGGGCGCCTACCACGCCTTCTCGGTGGAGGCGAACAACGACGGACGGCTGCAGGCCGCGTTGGACCCGTCGCGCTTCCTGTCGCACGTGTTCCTGGTGCACGCCTGGAGCACGGCCCACCACGACTGGAACCCGGTCGACTGGTCGCTGAGCGCCGAATGGCTGGCCTACCTGGCCTTCACCGTGCTGGTGGTGCTCCTGTCCCGGATGCTCGTCCACGTCAGCACCCGGGCGCTGCTGGTGGTGGCCGCGGTTCTCATGGTGCCGATGGTGGTCATCGGCATGGGGTTCCAGGACGGCAGCGACCTGCTGTGGAACGGCGACACGATCGTCGGGGGGATCGTGCCGCTGCGGGTGCTCACCGAGTTCTTCGCGGGCGCGGTGGTCGCCCTGCTGGTGATGCGGCACGGTTCGACGGTGAAGCTGCCCTGGTTCCTGAAGCCGACCACGATCCTGGTGGCGATCGTCGTGCTCGTCTACGCCGTGCAGCGGTGGGACCCGGCGCCGAGGTTCCGCTTCGACCAGGACTGGCGGATCAACGGCCACCTGATGTGGGGCTCGACCGAGACCGTCGTCGTGGTGCCGCTGTTCCTGCTGCTGATCGGTTCGCTGGCGGTCAGCCGCCGGGATCCGGCGACCAGGCTGCTGGCCAGCCGGGTGCTGGTGTGGGGCGGCAAGGTCTCCTTCGCCCTGTATATGGTGCACTGGTTGTTCCTCGACCTGGCGCGCAAGATGATTTATTCGAAGCTCGCCATCCCCGAACAGCTGTCCGGGTGGCAGAGCTGGCCGTTCCGCCTTACCGTGCTCGTGGCGATCGGGCTGGCGGTGCTGAGTGCCCACCTGGTGTACCGGTTCGTCGAAGAGCCCTGCCGCCGGATCATGCGTACTCTGCTGCCCTCATCGATGAGGGTGTGAGCGTCGGGGGCCAGCCCCGGACGCGGATCGGAAGGACATTGCATGCGCGACCTCATTCGCCGGAGCCTGCGCGCCGACCGGCTTCGCCGTTCCTTGCGTGACAAGGTCGCGCGGGCCGTCGAAGAAGCGGTCGGCCGGCACTTCGCGGATCAGTCGGCCAGACTGGACGACCTGAGCCGGGAGGTCGCCGAGCTGCGGCGGCAGGTGCCCGCGGAGACCGGCGCCCAGGCCGAGCGGGTGGTCGAGCGGGTGATCGAGCACATCGGCCACGTCGAGCACCGCGTCCGCCGTGACCTGGAGTTCGCGGGGGAGACCGAGGCGGCGCAGCGCAGTGCCGCGTTCGTCCGGGACCACATGAAGACCGCCCGTCCGTTCCCGTCGCCGCACAGCACGCTGGAACACGGCCTGTCGCTCGCCCCCGAAGGCGGCCTGGCGCTCGAGTTCGGCGTGTACTCGGGCACCACGTTGAAGATCATCGCCCAGGCCCGCGGCGGCGAGTCGGTGTACGGCTTCGACTCGTTCGAAGGGCTGCCGGAGACCTGGCGCGCGGGCTACCCCGCCGGGACGTTCGACATGGACAGCCTGCCCGACGTGCCGGGCGCCGAGCTGGTCGTCGGCTGGTTCGACGACGTGCTCCCCGGCTTCCTCGAGGCGCACCCCGGTCCGGTGGACCTGCTGCACGTGGACTGCGACCTGTACTCCTCGACGAAGACCGTCCTCGACCTGGTCGGCCCGCGCCTGCGGCCGGGCTCGATCGTGGTGTTCGACGAGTACTTCAACTACTCCGGCTGGCAGGAGCACGAGCACCGGGCGTGGCTGGAGTACGTCGAGCGGGCCGGGCTCAAGTTCGAATACCTGGCCTACACGGTCGACCACGAGCAGGTCGTCGTGAAGGTGCTCGGCTGACGCTCAGGCCACGCCTTCGCTCGGCCGCTTGTGGTAGGTGTCGACGTACTCCTGGCCGGAGAGCTCCAGGATCGCGTACATGACCTCGTCGGTGACCGACCGGCGGATCGCCGGCGCGTAGTCCTGGCCTTCGTAGCGGGAGAAGTCCAGGGGTTTGCCGAACGTGATGCCGATCTTCGCCCGGCGCGGGATGCGGGCGCCCTTCGGCTGGAGCTGCTCGGTGCCGGTCAGCGCGACCGGCACCACCTTCGCGCCGGTCGCCAGGGCGAGCGCCGCGACGCCGGTGTGGCCGCGGTGCAGCCGGCCGTCCAGCGACCGGGTGCCCTCGGGGTAGATCGCGAAGACGCCGCCCGCGTCGAGCACCTTGCGGGCGGCCTCCAGGGCCGCCAGCCCGGCCTGGGCGTTGCCGCGCTCGACCGGGACGTAGCCGAGGCCGCCGAGTAACCCGGCCAGCGCCTTGCCCTTGAGGCCCTTGCCGACGAAGTACTCCGCCTTGCCGAGGAACTTGACCTGCCGCGGGGTCGCGAAGGTGATCACGCCGGTGTCGAGGGCGGCGCGGTGGTTGGCCGCCAGGAGCACCGGGCCGCTGGGCGGCACGTTCTCCACGCCGTGCACTTCGGGCCGGTACACCGCCCTGACGAGCGGTCCCAGCACGAACCGGACAAGCAGCGCGATCAAGTGGTCCTCCTCTTCGGTGCGGTGCCCCCAGCATGGCACGATCGTTACTCGTGAGTTGGTTCGAGCGGCGTACGTGGCAGGAGCCCGGGTGGACGCCTGCGGACATCGTGGCCGCGAAGGGTGACCGGACGGTTTCGGTGGTGCTACCGGCACTGGACGAAGAGCGGACCGTGGGGGACGTCGTCGCGTCGGTGCGGCCGCTCGTCGGCAGCGTCGTCGACGAGCTGGTCGTCGTGGACTCGGGTTCCACGGACGCGACCGCCGAAACCGCCGAGGCCGCGGGAGCGCGGGTGGTCCGTCGCGAGGACGTCCTGCCGGACCTGCCGCCGGTGCCGGGCAAGGGCGAGGTGCTGTGGCGTTCGCTGGCCGCGACCAGCGGCGACCTCGTCGTCTTCCTCGACTCCGACCTGGTCGACCCGGACCCGGCGTTCGTGCCGTCGCTGCTCGGGCCGCTGGTCTCCGCGAGCGGCGTCCACCTGGTCAAGGGCTTCTACCGCCGGCCGCTGCGGCTGGAGAGCAGCGGCGGCGGGCGCGTCACCGAGCTCCTGGCACGGCCGGTGCTCTCGGCGTTGCGGCCCGCCCTCGGCGGGCTGATCCAGCCCCTCGGCGGCGAGTACGCGGGCACGCGCGAGTTCCTCGAGTCGGTGCCGTTCGCCGCCGGCTACGGCGTCGAAATCGGGCTGCTGCTCGACGCCGAGGCGCGGTACGGCCTCGACGGGCTCGCGCAGGTCAACCTGGGCGTCCGCAAGCACCGGAACCGCTCGCTGCCCCAGCTCGGGGTGATGTCCCGGCAGATCCTCGGCACCGCACTGGACCGCTGCGGCGTCCCGGCAGCCGCCGCGCCGTTCACGCAGTTCGTGGCCGTGGACGGGGAGTGGCTGCCGGACGTCACGGACGTCCGCGTCGCCGATCGGCCGCCGATGCGGGACGTGCTCGCCCGTCCTCGAGGGTGAGCACCTCGTCGAAGCCCTCCAGGTGCTCGGGGCGGTGGGTGACGAGCACCACGCTCCCGTTCGCCTTCGCGAGGACGCTCTTCAGGACGGCGTCGCCGTGGGCCGGATCGAGGCCTTCGACGGGCTCGTCGAGCACGAGGACCGCCGGGGCGGCCAGCACGGCCCTGGCGAGGATCAGCCGCTGGCGCTGACCGCCGGACAGCGCCGCGCCGTCCGGGCCGGTGCCGCGGTCGAGGGCCAGGTCGAACCCGGCGGTTTCGCAGGCGTCGGCCAGTTCTTCGCCGGTCGCGTCCGGCTTGGCGAGCAGGAGGTTCTCGCGGACGGTCGTGTGGAAGACGTGGGCGTCGGCTTCGGCGCCCGAAATGATCTTCGACAGGTCGGCGTACTCGCCGAGCGGGTGGCCGTCGAGGGTCACCCGGCCTTCGGTCGGGGCCTGGCTGCCGAGCAGGAGGCGCAGGAGGGTCGTCTTCCCGGCACCGCTGGGGCCGAGGATCCCGACGCGCTTGCCGGGCGGCAGGTCGAGGTCGACGTCCCGGAGCACCGGTGGCCGCCCGGGGTGGCGGACACCGGCTTTCTCCAGCCGGAAGTGGCCGGCCCGAGCGGTGCGGGTCCCGGCCGGGACGGCGGGTTCGCGCAGCACGGCGCGCACCCGGGAGGCGGCGGCGCGGATCTCCGGAACCCGCCGGGCGGCCCCGATCAGCGGGAGGACGACCTCGAAGGCCGCCACGGCGGCGAGGGTGAGCGCGGCGGTCCAGGGCACGGAGGCACGGCAGAGCACCCCGACGCCGACGGCGGTGACCAGCTGGACGAGCACCCCGGCCGCGGTGAGCAGGGCGGTCCGGCCGGAGGCAGCCCGCTCACCGGCGGTGATCCGGTGGACGACGTCCGCGGCGTTTCGCCGGTGTTCTTCGAGTGCCCCGGCGGCGAGCAGTTCCCGGTGCCCGGTGACGAGCTCGACGGCTCGTTCGGCGAGTTCGGCCCGGTTCGGGGCGCTTTCCCGGGCGGCCTCGGTGGTGCGGCGGATGACCAGCCACGGGAGCAGGACCCCGGCGGCGAGCAGCCCGGCGGCGAGCGTTCCGGCCGCCGGCACCGACGCGGTGGCGGTGACGGCGACCGCGGCGGTGCCCACGATCGCGGCGACCCCGGCGGGCAGGAGCCACCGCAGGACGGCGTCCTGCAGTGCGTCCACATCGGACACCAGCCGGGTGACGAGGTCGCCGCCGGAGTACCTGGTGCCGGGCAGGAGGGCTTGGTAGACGCGGGTTCGCAGCGAGCCGAGCCAGCGCAGGACGACCTCGTGCCCGGCGAGCCGTTCGGCGTACCGCAGGCCACCGCGGAGGAGGGCGAGGGTGCGGACGGCGACGATGGCGACGGTGAGCGCGGCGAGCGGAGGCCGCTCGGCGGCGCGCAGCAGCAGCCAGGCGGCGGTGGCCATGAGCGCGAGGGCGGCGAGTTCGGCGGCCGCCCCGAGGAGGGCGGCGCGAAGCAGGCGGAGCAGGTCCTTGGTGGACAGGGCCCAGGTGTTCACGCCGCCACCTCCGGGCAGATCCGGCCGCCGCGGAGTTCGATCACCCGGTCCGCCAGCGAGACCATCGCCGGGCGGTGGGCCACCAGCACCGCCGTCCGGCCCGGCAGCAACCGCCGGGTCGCCGACAGCACCGCCGCCTCCGTCCGGGAATCCAGCCGCGCCGTCGGTTCGTCCAGCAGCACCAGCCCCGCCGACGTCCGGGCCAGCGCCCGCGCCAACCCCACCCGCTGCCGCTGTCCCGCCGACAGCACCTCGCCCAGCTCGCCCACCGGCGTCTCGAACCCCTGCGGCAAGCCGGCCGCGACGGAGTCCAACGCCGCCGCGCGGGCCGCGAACGGGACGTCCGCCGACGGCAGGCCCAGCGCGATGTTCGAAGCCAGCGAACCCTGGAACAACGTCGGCCGCTGCGGGACCCAGGCGACTTCGGCCAGCCAGGCCGCCGGCGCCAGCGACCGCAGGTCCACCCCGTCCACCAGCACCCGGCCCGAAGTGGGCGGCACGAATCCCAGCAGCACCGCCAGCAGTGTGCTCTTGCCCGACCCGCTCGGCCCCACCACCGCGATCCGCGATCCGGCGGGCACCGTCAAGTCCACTTCGGACAACGCGGGAACCCCTCCGTAGGAAACCGAGACCCGGTCCAGGACCAGGGAAGGTGCACCCCGCCGCCGCGTGGAAACCGCGGAACGCGGGGAAACCACCGGACCGGCCAAGGCCTCCCGCAAGGCCGCCAGCCCCTCCGCCGCCGCGTGGAACTTCGCGCCCGCCGCCCGCAGTGGCAGGTACGCCTCGGGCGTCAGCAACAGGATCACCAGCGCCGGACGCGCCGCCAGGTCACCCGAGAGCAGCCGGAACCCGATCGGCACCGCGACCAGCGCGACCGAAAGCGTCGCCACCAGCTCCAGCACCAGTGCCGAAAGGAAGGCCACCCGCAGCGTCTTCATGGTCGCGTCCGCGTGGGCGGACGCCATGGCCCGGACCGTCGAAGCCTGCGCGGCCGCCCGGCCGAACACCTTCAACGTCCCGAGCCCGCGGACGACGTCCAGGAAGTGCCCGCCCAGCTTCGTCAGCAGCTCCCACTGGACGGACGCCTTCGCCTGCTTCCCGGCCAGGACGGCGAACACCGGAATCAGCGGCAGGGTGACGACCACGACGAGCGCCGAGACCAGGTCCTCGGTGAACAGCCGGACGATCACCGCGGCCGGCACCACCACCGACACGACCAGCGAGGGCAGGTACCCGGTCAGGTAGCTGTCCGTGGCGTCGACACCGCGCGTCACCTGTGTCGCGACGACGCCCGCACGGTCCGAAGCAGACCTGAGCAACCGCCGTCGCAGGGCATCGCGGACCGACGCCGCAAACCGTCCACTGAGGACACCGTGCCCCCAGGAAAGCCCGGCTCGCGCCGCGATGGCCACGATCAGGGACAGCGAAATCCCGCCGCCGGTGAGCAGCGTGGCGAGCCCTTCGGCTTGGAGGAGCACGGAAACCGCGGTGAGCACGCCGAGCAGGCTCAGCGCGCAGAGGTACCGCCGGAGTCCGGGGAGTGCGGGCACGACGTCTCCCTAGAAGTGCAGCAGCGAGCGCTGGTCGACGGGACGGCGGTGCGCACGCCAGGTCAGCCACTGCACCACCAGCAACACCAGCACCGAGGGAGGCGCGAACCAGGCCAGCACCGCGAACGTCTCCGGCGCCGTCGCCGCCTGGCCGACTGTCAGCGCGTACCCCGGCGCGGCCAGCACGGCCGGGAACCGCAGGGTCCCGGCGAGCAGCGCCGGACAGGCCGAAAGCACCATCGTCCCGACGAGCGCGACCCGGTACCGCCGCGCCGCCAGCCCGAGCCGGGCGACGGCGAAAGCCGCGAAAGCCAGCCCGGCGACGACCGCGCCGAACACCGGAACGCCGTCCAGCGCGAAGACACCCCACGCCGAGGCGACCACCAGGAACGCGAACACCGGTGCCGAGAACGCGCGGGCCAGGCGCACCGCGCGGCCGGCCAGCTCGGCCGGCCCCCGCACGGCCAGGAAAGCCGCGCCCTGCCAGCAGAACAGCGCGACGAACCCGAGCCCCCACAGCACCGCGTAGGGCGAGAACAACGCGAGCACGTCCCCCGAAGGCGAGCCGTCGGGCGACAGCGGCAGCCCGAGCACCAGGTTGCCGAGGAACAGGCCCCACGACAGCGCCGTCACCAGCGCGCCGCCGACGATGCCCGCCGTCCAGGCGCCGCGGCGCGCGTCCGGGCGGCGGCTGCGCAGCTGCATCGACGCGGTGAACGTCGTCAGGCCGAGCAGCAGCGTCACGACCAGGACGTACGCCCCGGCGAACACCTTGCCCTCCAGGTGCGGGAACGCGCCGAACAGCAGGCCGACGGCCGCCACCAGCCACACCTCGTTGGCCAGGAAGAACGGCCCGAGCGCGCCGAGCGTCTGCCGTCGCCGCCGCTCGCCGGACTCGAAGCAGGGAAGGAGCATGCCGACGCCGTAGTCGTACCCCGCGAGCGCGAAGTACCCGCACGTCAGCAGGCCCAGCACACACCACCAGAAGGTCGCCATCGGTCAGACTCCGCTCAGGACGGGCAGTTCGGCGGGCGCTTCGGCCGGCTCCGGGCCGCGCTTGGCGACCCGCGCCATGAGCACCCAGTCGGCCACCGCGAGCGCGGCGAACAGCAGTGAGAAAGCGATGAAGGAGAACAGGATCTGGCCGGCGGGGACGTCCGCGATCGCGTCGGCGGTCCGCAGCTTCCCCCAGACCAGCCACGGCTGGCGGCCGAGTTCGCGCACCAGCCAGCCCATGATCGCCGCGGCGAACGGCAGCGGGATCGCCGCGACCATCAGGTAGTGCAGGAAGCGCGCCTTCGTGATCCAGTTCCGGATCAGCAGCAACGTGCCCAACAGCGCACCCAGGAACATGACGAACCCGAGCATGATCATCAGGCCGAGCGGCAGGCCGACACCGCCGGTCTTCAGCTTCTCCGGCTGGTACATCGCGAGCTCACCGAACTGCGCGAAGCCCTGGTTGACGACGAAGATCGAGCCGACGAGCGCCGCGACGACGCCGAGCCGCATCGACCGGCGAAAGAACTCGACCTCGGTGGTGCGCTTCAGGAAGTGCCACGCGCTGACGCCCACGACGAAGAAGCCGCCGGTCACGATCGCGGCGCCCACGACGTGCGGCAGCGACGCGACCAGTGCCGGGTTGGTGAACAGCGCGCCGAAGTCGTCGAGGCGCAGCGTGCCGTTCTCGACGCGGCTGCCGACCGGGTTCTGCAGGAACGAATTGGCCAGCATGATGAACAGCGCCGACGCGTACGCGGTCAGCGTGACCAGCCACAGCAGCGTCAGGTGCAGCCACTTGTTCATGCGCCCGAAGCCGAAGATCCACAGGCCGAGGAAGGTCGACTCGAGGAAGAACGCGACCAGCGTCTCGATGGCCAGCGGTGCGCCGAAGACGTCGCCGGCGAAGGCCGAGAGCCCGGTCCAGGTGAGCCCGAACTGGAACTCCATCACGATCCCGGTGACGATCCCGAGCGCGTAGTTGATCACGTAGAGGCGGCCCCAGAACCGCGTCATCCGCAGGAGCTCGGGCTTGCCGCCGAATGTCCAGCGCGTCTGCATCACGGCCACCAAGGTGACCAGCCCCAGGGTGAGCAGCACGAACAGGAAGTGGAACGAGGTCGTCGTCGCGAACTGGAGCCTCGCGACCGGGAGTGCGTTCATGTAGACAGGCTACACATAGTCTGCCTACATGTAGCCAGTCGACGTGTAGACTGCTTACCCATGAAGGCGGACACCCTGCGCGGGCACCTCGACGCGTTGCTGCTGGCCGTGCTCGACGGCCGGAAACTGCACGGCTACGCGATCATCGAGGCGCTCCAGCTGCGCAGCGACGGCGCGCTCGACCTGCCGACCGGCACCGTGTACCCGGCGCTGCGCCGGCTCGAGCGGGCCGGCTGGCTGGCCAGCGAGTGGGACGTCGTGTCCGGTCGCAAGCGGCGGACCTACCGGCTCACCCGCTCCGGCGAGCAGGCGCTGGCCGCCGAACGCACCGAGTGGCGGGAGTTCACGGCAGTCATCGGGGGAGTGCTGGGCGCATGATCGACGCATACCTGGGGGAGCTGGACCGCAGGCTGCACGGCTGCGGCCGGTTCAAGGCCGACCTTCTCGAGGAGGCCCGCGACGGGCTGCACGACGCCGCCGACGCCTACCGCGCGGGCGGCTGGAGCGACGAGGACGCGCAGCGCCGGGCGGTCGCCGACTTCGGCCCGGCGGCCGTCGTCGCCCGCGACTACCAGGCCGAGCTGGGCATGCTCAGCGGCGTCCGCACGCTGTGGAAACTCGTCATCGGCGTCCCGGCGATGCAGATCCTCTGGGATTACGCGCGGATCCTCACCTTCGGCGAGTGGACGAAACTTTCGACGCCCACGCCGGAGTGGTACAAGGTCGTCACGCACGCCGCCCACGGCGCGGTGTTCGTCGTGCCGGTGATCGGGGTGCTCGCGCTGCTCGGCATCCGCTGGCTGAGCCGGCGCATGGACGGCACCGGGCTCGCCCGGTTCTGCGGGATCCTCATCGCGCTGGCGGTCGGCGTCAACCTCGCCTCGGTCGGGCTGCTGATCTCGGCGACCGGGTTCGTCGACGTCTCGCGCCTGTTCCTGAGCGTCCCGTGCGCGCTGCTGATGGTCGCCTGGGTACTGCTTTCCGTCCGGCTCGTCGTGCTCGCGAGACGTTCCTGGGGTGGGTATGCCACGATCGTCGCGTGACGACCGCGCTGATCTACCTCGTAGTCATGCTGCTGGTGGCGGCCGTGGTGTTCCTGCTCGCCGCCGTCGTGTTCGGCCGGGGTGAGGAACTCGCCCCGCTGCCGCCGGGCAGCTCGCCCACGCGGCTGCCCGCCGAGGACATCACCGGCGAGGACCTGGCCGAAGTCCGCTTCCAGCTGGTGCTGCGCGGGTACAAGATGTCCGAAGTGGACTGGGTGATGCGGCGCCTCGGTGTCGAGCTCGACGAGCTGCGCGCCCGCGTCGCCGAGCTGGAGCAGCGCGAACGCGACCGGGAACGGGAGAGTTCGCCCGAGGCCTCCCCGTGACGGACCTGATCCTCTCGGTCGACGTCCGCGCCCCGGCGGGGACGACCTGGCTCGCGCTGACGGACTGGGCGCGCCAGGGCGAGTGGATGCTCGGCACCGAGGTCGAGGTGATCGAGGGCAACGGCCGGAGCGTCGGGTCGCGGCTGTCGGCGTTCACCGGCGTGGCCGGCCTCGGCTTCACCGACACCATGGAGATCACCAGCTGGGAGCCGCCGGTCCGGTGCGGCGTCCGGCACCTCGGCAGCATCGTGGCCGGCACCGGCGTGTTCCAGGTGGTGCCGAAGGGCGCGACGCGCTCGACGTTCGTCTGGGCCGAGCACCTGCGGCTGCCGTTCGGGCCGCTGGGCCGGCTCGGCTGGCCGGTCGTGCGGCCGGTGTTCGCGCTGGGGGTGCGCCAGTCGCTGCGGCGGTTCGCGCGGTTCGCGGAGAACTATTCGGTGGGCGGGGATGAGTGAGCTGATCGGCGCCGACGGCGTCTCGCGGTGCAGCTGGGGCAATTCGACCCCGGACTACGCCGACTACCACGACAAGGAGTGGGGCGTCCCGCTCCACGGGCAGGACGAGCTGTACGAGCGGCTGTGCCTCGAGTCGTTCCAGTCGGGGCTGTCGTGGATCACGATCCTGCGCAAGCGCGAAGGCTTCCGGAAGGCGTTCAAGCAGTTCAAGCCGGCGAAGGTGGCGAAGTTCGGCGACGCCGACGTAGAGCGGCTGATGCAGGACGCGTCGATCGTGCGGAACCGGGCGAAGATCCTGGCCGCCATCAAGAACGCGCAGGCGATCGCGGCTTTGGACGAGCCGCTGGACGACCTGCTGTGGTCGTTCGCGCCGGCGTCCCACCGGCGTCCGGAGACGATGGCCGACGTCCCGGCCATCACCGACGAGTCCAAGGCGATGGCGAAGGAGCTGAAGAAGCGCGGCTTCGTCTTCCTCGGCCCGACGACCTGCTACGCGCTGATGCAGGCCACCGGCATGGTCGACGACCACGTCCGCGGCTGCTTCCGGGCGGCCTGAGCCCGGAAGCAGCCCCGGTGCGCTACTTGCCCTGGAAGGCCGGCTTGCGCTTGCCGACGAAGGCCTCGACGGCCTCCGTGTGGTCGGCGGTCGCGCCGAGCGCCGACTGAGCGGCGTCCTCGGCGTCGAGCGCCTCTTCGAACGTCGACTGCGCGGCCAGGTTGAGCACGCCCTTGATCTTCGCGTAGGCCACGGTCGGGCCGGCCGCCAGCTTCGCCGCCACCTGCTGGGCGCGGGCGGCGAGTTCGGTGTCCGGCACGACCTCGCCGACCAGACCGAGCCGCAGCGCCTCGGCCGCGTCGACGGTCCGGGCCAGCAGCATCAGCTCGGCGGCGCGGCCGTAGCCGACCAGCCGCTGCAGCGTCCACGAGGCGCCCGAGTCCGGGCCGAGCCCGACGTTGGCGAAGGCCATCAGGAACGACGACGACTCGGCGGCGATCCGCAGGTCACTGGCGTAGGCGAAGGCGGCCCCGGCGCCGGCGGCGGTGCCGTTGACCGCCGCGATCACCGGCTTCGGCATCGCCACGATGGTCTTGACGATCGGGTTGTAATGCTCCTTCACAGTCTGTAGCGGGGCGGGGTCACCCGCTTGCAGCAGCCCCACGTGTTCCTTCAGGTCCTGCCCGGCGCAGAACGCCTTGCCCGATCCGGTCAGCACGACCGCGCGGACTCCCTTGTCGTCCGCCGCCTCGCGCAGCGCCGCGAGCAGTGCTTCCTTCAGCTCGACGGTCAGCGAGTTGTACGCCTGCGGCCGGTTGAGGGTGAGGGTGCGCACCCCGTCGGCGTCGGCGGTCAACAGGACGTCGGATGTGGTCACGTCTTCTCCTTGCGCGGAAAACTTCGGTCGGCCGAGAGTCTTTCACCTCGCGCGGGCCGCATACCAGCACCGATACGGCGGCAAAAGATCCCCTCCGCTGATGCGCCCGGCCGCTGATGAGGGACAATGGACAGCAGACCCGGCTGGCTTTCACGCGAGCGCGACCCGGGCGCGCCGGTTGAGACGGAGGGAGCACGCTATGGCGGCCATGAAGCCCCGGACCGGAGATGGTCCCCTCGAAGTGACTAAGGAGGGGCGGGGCCTCGTGATGCGCGTACCGCTCGAGGGTGGTGGGCGCCTCGTCGTCGAACTCTCCGCAGAAGAAGCGAAGGACCTCGGCGCCGCTTTGGCGGAGGTCACCGGCTGAGCCGACTCCCTCGATCCGTCCTTCCGTCGCACCCCGGTCTCCCTTCGGAGGCCGGGGTCGCGGTTCCTCTGCGCCCGAAGGTTGCTCACTGTGCGTAATCCGCTACCGCCCGTTCCGGCTACTCTGCTCGACATCGAGGTCGCGGGCGAACTCCGCCGCGGCGTCCCGACGGCCCGGCTGGTGGCCGCGGCCGACAACGATGACGTCGAGCCGTTGGAGATCGAGGGCGTCCGGATCACCGGCAAGTCCGGCGACGTGCAGACGGTGCCCGGCGACGGCCCCCGCTGGATCGCCGGACTCGGCGGTGGCGCGCCGAAGGAGTACCGCAAGACCGGCGCCGCGCTGGTCCGCGCGGTGAACGCGGCGCTGGCCGAGGACGTCGAACACGGCGGGAAGGCGTTCCGCGCGGTGCAGCTCGAGCTGCCCGAAGAGGCGTCCGGCGAGCACGTCACCGAGCTCGTGCTGGGGCTCCTGCTGGGCGGCTACCGGTACAAGGTGTCCGGCGACGACCCGAAGCCGTCCGTGCGGACGGTCCGGCTCGTGGGGGAGGACCCCGCGCTGCCTGCGCTGGTCGAGCGCGCTTCGGTGCTGGCCGCGGCGACGGCGCTGACCCGCGACCTCGCGAACACGCCGTCCAACGTGAAGACGCCCGCCTGGCTGGCGGACACGGCCGCGCGCGTGGCCGGCCCGCGTGTCGAGGTGACGGTGCGGGACGAGAAGTGGCTGGCGGCGGAAGGCTTCGGCGGCGTCCTGGCCGTCGGCGGCGGTTCCGCGCGGCCGCCGCGGCTGATCGAGCTGGCGTACAAGCCGTCGGGGGCCGCGCCGCACCTGCTCCTGGTCGGCAAGGGCATCACGTTCGACACCGGCGGCCTGTCGATCAAGCCGGCCGACGGGATGCACCTGATGCGCACGGACATGGCGGGCGGCGCTGCGGTGATCGCGGCGATCCGCGCCGTCGCGGCCCTGGGGCTGCCGGTCCGGGTGACGGCGCTGGTCCCGTGCGCGGAGAACCACGTGTCGGGATCGTCGTACCGGCCGGGCGACATCGTCCGGCACTACGGCGGCAAGACGACCGAGGTGGGCAACACGGACGCGGAGGGCCGGATGGTCCTGGCGGACGCGCTGGTCTACGGGATCCGCCGCTTCACCCCGGACTACGTGGTCGACGCGGCGACGCTGACGGGCGCCATGAAGGTCTCGCTGGGCCTGCGCACGGGCGGGTTGTTCGCGTCGGACGACTCGCTGGCCGCCGCGGTCGTCTCGGCCGGCTCGCGGGTGGGCGAGGCGTGGTGGCGGATGCCGCTGGTGGAGGACTACGCGGAGAACGTCCGCGGCGAGTTCGGCGACGTCCGCCAGACACCGGGCGGCCCGGGCGGCATCACGGCGGCGTTGTTCCTGCGGGAGTTCACGTCGGGCCTGCCGTGGGCGCACTTGGACATCGCCGGGCCGGCCCGGTCGGAGAAGAACTACGACGAAGTGGTCCCGGGGGCGACGGGGTTCGCGGCGCGGACGCTGGTGGAGCTGGCGGCGTCGCTGGGCTGACGGCTCGCGAGGACGTGCTCGCGGAAGCCGGTGACCGCCGGGGTCATCGGCTCGTCCGCCCGCCACGCCAGCCCGATCGTCCGGTACGGCGGTGGCGACAGCGGCACCTCCGCCACGCCCGCCGGGGTGCCCGGCCCGAACCGCGGCAGCAACGCCACCCCCAGCCCGGCCGCCACCAGGCCGCGGACGGTGTCCGACTCCTGGCCCTCGAACGCGATCCGCGGCGCGAAGCCCGCCGCCGCGCAGAGCTCGTCCGTCAGCGTCCGGACCCCGTACCCCGGCTCGAGCAGAACGAACTCCTCGTCCGCCAGCTCGGCCACCCGCACCGACGCCCGGCCGGCGAGCCGGTGCCCCGCCGGGACCGACAGCAGGATCTCCTCGTCCACCAGACCCGCGCAGGCCAGCGCCGGAACGTCGGGCAGCGGCGCCAGCAGCGCCAAGTCCAGCTCGCCGCCCGCCAGCCGGTCGACCATGTCCTGCCGCGAACCCTGCACCAGCGTGAACCGCACTCCCGGGTACCGCGCCCGGTGGCCGCGCAGCAGCGAAGGCACCAGCGACCGCCCGAGCAGGTGCAGGAAGCCCAGCACGACGTGGCCCGACTCCGGCGAGACCTCCTCGCGCGCCAGCCGGACGCCGGTGTCGAGCGCCGCCAGCCCGCGCTCGGCCGCCTCGGCCAGCAGTTCCGCCGCGCGCGTGAGCCGGATGCCCCGACCGTCCGGGACCGTCAGCGGGGCGCCCAGCGCGTCCGCCAGCGCCGCGAGCCGCCGGCTCACGGTCGGCTGCGGCACGCCCAGCAGTTCGGCCGCGCGTGTGACGTTCCTCGTCTCCCGGAGGGCGGCGAGCAACGGCAGGTGCGGCGCGACCTGCGCGGACAGCGAGTCATACGTCACCGCATCGATTCTGCCACCTTGGTGCATTGGACGTATTGGTTAGTCGTGCTTACTTTCAGGACGTGACTTCCACCCGCCGAGTCAAGACCGCCGTCGCCGCGGCCGGGATCTCCTCGTTCGCCCTGCTCTACGCGCCGCAGCCGGTGCTGCCGCAGCTGGCGGCGCAGTACCACCTCGACCCCGGCGGCGCGGCGCTCGCGGTCAGCGTCGCGACCGGCGCGCTCGCCATCGCGGTCCTGCCGATCGCGGCGCTGTCCGAAGTGGTCGGCCGCCGTCCGGTGATCCTGACGTCGGTCGTCGCTTCGGTGGTGTTCGGCCTGCTGCTGCCGCTGATGCCGACGTACCCGGCGCTGCTGGTCCTGCGCGCGCTGCAGGGCATCGCGATCGCCGGGTTCCCCGGGGTGGCGGCCGCTTACCTGGCCGAACGCCTCGGCCGGGCGGGCGTCGCGGCGGCGGTCGGCGCGATGATCGCCGGCAACACGGTCGGCGGCATGCTCGGCAGGCTGGCCAGCGGGTTCACCGCCGGCCCGCTCGGCTGGCGCGGTGCGCTGTTCGTCGTCGCGGGCATCGGGGCGGTGTGCTCGGCCGTCACCGTCGTGACGCTTCCGCCGGGCCCTCGCGCCGCCGGGGCCGCCCGGGTGCGCGACGTCACCCGAGGGCTGGTCACGGCGCTGAGCAAGCCGGTGCTGCTCGCCCAGTACACCGTCGCGCTGCTCGCGATGGGCTCGTTCGTCGCCCTCTACAACGCCGCGGGCTTCCGGCTGACCGGGCAGCCGCTGAACCTGTCGCCGGCGATCGCGTCGCTGGTCTTCCTCGCCTACGCGAGCGGCTCGGTGTCCTCGGCGGCGGCCGGGCGGCTGGTCGCACGGGTGGGCCGCCGCCGGGCCCTGGCCGGGGCGCTGCTGCTGACGGCGGCCGGCGCGGCGCTGACGCTGCCGGATTCGCTGCCGCTGGTCATCGCCGGGTTCCTGGTGCTGACCTGCGCGTTCTTCGCCGCGCACGCGGTGGCGAACGGCTGGGCGGCGGCGGACGCCCCGGAGGACGCCCGCGGCCAGGTGGGCGGCACGTACACGGCGACGTACTACCTGGGCAGCAGCGTGGGTGGCGCGGCCGGGGCGTGGGTGTACGGCCACGCGGGCTGGCCGTGGCTGATCGCGGTGGTGGCGGGGTGGCTGCTGCTCGCGGTGGCGGCGGTGGTGGCCGGGACCGGAGCGGCCCCCACCCTCCCCGGGGGGCGTCCCACGTCCAGTCTACCGGCGCCCACCGACGGAACCGTCGGCCGACGGCCGGTTGTCCACAGCTCGACGAGCCTGTGGACAAAGCTCAGGTAGCGGCCGCGACCAGCAGTCCGCCGCCCACCGGCAGCAGGGCCGGGACCAGGCGTTCGTCCTCCCGGAACGCCCGCGCGACCTCGCGCAGGGCCAAGGTCTCGGGGTCCCGGTGGGCCGGGTCGATCACCCGGCCGCCGGCGAGCACGTTGTGGAACGCGATGATCCCGCCGCGCCGCAGCAGCGACACGCCCAGCTCGTAGCAGCCGGGGTACTCGATGTGCGCGGAATCGACGAACACCAGGTCGTAGCCGCCGGGCGTGAGCCGCTGCAGCACGTCCAGCGCGCGCCCGATGATCAGGCGGGTGCGGCCCGGTGCGAAGCCGGCCTCCCGGAACGTCGCGCGCGCCGCGCGCTGGTACTCCGGCTCCACGTCGATCGAGGTCAGCACGCCGTCGGGGGCCATCCCGCGCAGCAGGCTGAGCCCGCTCACCCCCGCGCCGGTGCCGACCTCGACGACGGCCTTCGCACGCAGCGTCGCGGCCAGGAAACGCAACGTCGCTCCCGCACCCGCGCTGAGCGGGGTGCAGCCCAGGTCTTCGGCCCGTGCGCGCGCCGAAGACAGCACCTCGTCGTCGGGCAGGTACCCGTCGACGAACCCGGAATCGGCCGGTGCGGCCGCAGGGGTGGGCGTGTTCACGCACGGAGGTTAGCGTTGGTTGTCGATAAATCCGCGCAGGCTCCCTGGTAAGCACCCGGGAAGAAGTTCTCAGCCTGTTCTCAGTCCAGTCTCACTAGAACCATAAGGAACCCGGAGAGACTGAAATCCGGACGCCACGGGAACACCGTGACGAGGACCCGCGTTGGGTGGAGCAGACAGGAGAAACGCTGATGGAGGTGCCTGCTCCCGCGATGCAGAACGCCGTTGCCGACACCGGGGCCAAGCCCGTGACCTTGGACACGGTGTCCCTGAATGACGAGGCGTGGACGCCGCCGTCCTGGGACGAGGTCGTGCGCGAACACGGCGACCGCGTCTACCGGCTCGCCTACCGCCTGACCGGCAACACCCACGACGCCGAGGACCTCACGCAGGAGACCTTCATCCGGGTCTTCCGCTCGCTGGCGTCCTACAAGCCCGGCACGTTCGAGGGCTGGCTGCACCGGATCACCACCAACCTGTTCCTGGACATGGCCCGCCGCCGCTCGCGCGTGCGGATGGAAGGCCTGCCCGAGGACACCGACCGCATCGTGGGCGACGACCCGAGCCCCGAGCAGGTCTACTCGGACACGCACCTGGACCCGGACCTGCAGGCGGCGCTCGACGAGCTGCCCCCGGAGTTCCGCGCCGCCGTGGTGCTGTGTGACGTCGAAGGCCTGTCGTACGAGGAGATCGGCGCGACGCTGAACGTCAAGCTGGGCACGGTCCGCAGCCGCATCCACCGCGGGCGTCAGGCGCTGCGCGCCTCGCTCGAGCGTCGTCGCGCTCACGCACCGCAGTCTGCGAAGGTGACGGTATGACCGCACCGCGAGGCTGGGCACTCCCCGAGTCGCACCTGCTGCCGGACGTCGTGGTGGCGTTCGTCGACGGCGAGCTTTCCCACGGCGCACGCGACCGCGCGGCGTCGCACATCACCCGCTGCCCGGCGTGCGCGGCCGAGGTGCGCGCCCAGCGTCAGACGATGGAGGCGATCCGCCACGCGGGGGCGCCGTCGATGTCGGCGGGCTTCCTGGCGAGCCTCCAGTCGATCCCGCAGCACACGGACCTGCCGAGCACCCCGGACAACCTGGCGATCACGGCGGACGGCCAGCTGGTCGCGGTCCAGCGCCCCGACCGGGTCGCGGGCCTGCGCGATTCGGGCGTCCTGGGCGGTGTGGCGCCGTTGGGATCATCGGCCCCGCTGGGCCAGTCCCCGAACGTCCTCGGCGGCGGCCGCTTCAAGCGCCGCGCCGCGCAGGGGGCGGGCGTGGTGGTGTCGGGCCTGGTGCTGAGCGCGCTGGCCTTGGTGGGGACCTCGGCGGACGGCGACGGATCCCCGGAGACGGGCGGCGGAGCACCGCAGCCGGCGAACCTCCTGCCGGCCCAGATGGCGGTGCCTCAGCAACCGGCCCCCCTCTCGACCCCGGCGAGCACAACTCCCGTGGCGGTGCCGGCAGGCATCCGCTGAGTGAACTGTGAAGGCCGCTGCGAATCCCGTTCGCGGCGGCCTTCGGTATGTCCGGTCCTGTGCCGGTGGTGATGGCGCGCCCTGGCGTTGACGGCGGACTTGCGCAGTGCGGCGCACAGCCAGGCGCAGGGTGGGCGTGCTTGAGGACCTGAGTTCCGGCTCGCTCGGCTGGGGGCCCGGTTGAGCGAGCGGCAGGAAAGCGAGCTTTGGCTGCCTACTCCCGCCGACCGGTCCCAACGCAGCCTCGCGCCAGTGCGGCCCAGTGCGGCCTCGCGCCAGTGCAGTCTCGCTGCAAGGCGGCCTCGCTCCAGCCCAGCAACCCGGCCCCAGCGCAGTCCCGGCCCGGCAGGCCCGGCGCAGCCCCGCCCTCCCTGGGGGGCGTGCCCTTGTCCAGCCTATCGCCACCCTCGGACGAAAAGCCCCGTTCAAAGCCCCTCCAGGCCGTTTTGTCCACATCGCCGTGACCCTGTGGACAAGTGGCTCAAGAAACAGCCACTTCACCCCTGGACCGGCAGACTCGGAGCACTGGGCTTGGGTATCGTCACGCCCAGCCACCTGATCTTCTGCACCGGGGAATGATGACCGAGCCGAACGAGAATCCCGAGCAGCCCGGCGCGCGCGAAGCCGATCGGCTGGGCCCGCGGCCGCTCGCGCGGCCGGCCGTCGATCCGGCGCAGGCCGCCGTGTTCGGCAGGCCGCAGGGGGTTGATGGCGCGTTCGACAAGCTCTACTCGCCGCCGAAGACCAACGGCGTCAACCTCGCCCCGCCCGCGCCCGAGTCGCTCGCCGAGGCCTTCCGGCGGCCGCCCGGGGCCGAGGGTGTGCTGCTCGAACGGCCGCGGGAAGCCACCGGTGACGTGCCGGACGCCGAACCGCCCCTGTGGACCGGTACTCGTGATCCCTGGCGTGATCCCGGGGCCGCCGCGGTGCTCGCCGGGCCCGCCATGGCCGCCGAGGACGAGGCGAAGCCCGCCAAACGGCCGCCCGGCGCGCTGCTCAGCCTGCCCGAAGTGCTCTTCGGACGGCGTGTGCAGCCGAAGGCGCTCGTCCTGCTCGGCGTCGTCGCGCTGCTCGTCGGCGCGGCCGGCGGCCTCGTCGGCTGGTGGGTCGCCGACACCGGTACCGAGCTCACCGGCTCCGCCACCATCGCCGAAGCCGAGGCCGGCAAGGAACGCCCCGCCGGGTCCGTCGCCGAGATCGCCAAGCGCGTCGCGCCCGCCGTCGTCTCGCTCGAGGTGTTCAAGCCCGGCGCCGAGTCCGGTGAGCAGGGCTCCGGCGTCATGATCGACCCCCAGGGCTACATCCTCACCAACGAGCACGTCATCGCCTCCGCCGCCGCGGACCCGGGCGTCAAGGTCACGGCCGTCTTCATCGACGGCACCCGCACCGAAGCCAAGCTGGTCGGCGGCGACCAGAAGACCGACCTCGCCGTCGTGAAGGTCAACGTCACCAACCCGACCGTGCTGCAGGTCGGCAAGTCCGCGGACCTGCAGGTCGGCGACACCGTGATGGCGATCGGCTCCCCGCTGGCGCTGCAGAACTCGGTGACCGCCGGCATCGTCAGCGCACTGAACCGGCCGATCACCGCAGGCGGCGACAACGGCGCCGCGCCGGTCACCTACGAGGCCATCCAGACCGACGCCGCGATCAACCACGGCAACTCGGGCGGCGCGCTCGTCGACTCCACCGGCGCGCTGGTCGGCATCAACTCGTCGATCCGCTCGGCGGGCGCGGACGGCGGCAGCATCGGCATCGGCTTCGCCATCCCGAGCGACTACGCGATCAAGATCGCGAAGGCGCTGATCAAGGACGGCAAGGTCCAGCACGCCGACATCGGCATCAACGCGTCGTCGACGGTCGCCGGCTCGTCCACGATGGGTGCCCAGGTGAAGAACGTCGCGCCCGGCGGCCCGGCCGCGAACGCGGGCATCAAGGAGGGCGACGTGATCACGAAGATCGGCAACCGGCTCGTCCGCGACTCCGCGGAACTGACGGTCGCGGTCCGCGCGCACGATGTCGGCGAAGTGGTCCCGGTGTCGCTGGCGCGCGACGGCGCGAGCTTCGTCGTGGACGTAACCCTGGCTTCCGACTGAGTTCCCGCGTTCGGCCTGCCGGAGTGCGGCGGGTGGCGGGTACCCTGGGCGGGTAGGTTCCGAGTGGAGGTAGACGGGTGTTCGACAGTGTCGGATGGGGGGAGATCCTCGTCCTCATCATCGCCGGTCTGTTCATCCTCGGCCCGGAACGGCTTCCCGAAGCAGCGTCCTGGCTCGCGAAGAGCGTGAAGAAGGTCCGCGACTTCGCGACCGGCGCGAAGGAGCAGCTCCGCGAAGAGATGGGCCCGGAGTTCGACCAGCTGCGCAAGCCGCTGGAAGACCTCCGCGGACTGCGGAACTTCGACCCGAAGCGGGTCGTGACACAGCACCTCTTCGACGGCGACGCCGACCCGCTCGGCCTGAAGGGCATCACGAACGGCAGCAGCACGCCGGCCAACGGGACCAACGGCTCGAACGGCTACCTGGCCGGCCAGACCCAATCCGCACCGGAGCCGCTCAAGCCGGGCGAGCGCCCGCCGATCGACCCGGACGCGACATAGTCCGCATCGATTTCCTCACCGAACCCGACCGCGTCCGCTGGGAAGTCCTGGCCCGTGGCAAGGACGCGTACTTCGACGTCTCACGCAGCGACGAAGCCTACGAACGCACCTGGCGGCGCCTGTTCGACGACGAGCGGATCCGCGGCATCGCCGCCCGGATGGACGGCGAGGTGGTGGGGATTGCGCACTACCTGTTCCACGCGAGCGTCTGGTACGCGGGGAAGTGCTACCTGGCGGACTTGTTCGTCGACGCCGCGGCTCGTCGCCGGGGCGTGGCGAGGGCGATGATCGAGTGGGTGGCGCGGGACGCCGAGGAGCAGGGCTTTCCGGGCCTGTACTGGAACACGCTCGAGGACGCCCCGGCTCGCGCGCTGTACGACCAGGTGGCCAGGCTCAACGCGGGCCTCATCCACTACAGCCACCGGCGCGACGCCCGGCCGTTCACAGGGCAGCCGTGATGTGGACAAGCCGGGCAGGCGGCGGCCTTTTCGGGTGTTCCGTCGGGTAGGCCCGATAGACTGCCAGTTGAGGGTCATTCTGGGCCGGTCGTTGAGTTCGGTGGCGACGGTGTCGAGGTGTTCGGCGGTGTGCATCGAGAGGTCGGTGCCTTTGGGGGAGTACTGGCGGAGCAAGCCGTTGGTGTTCTCGTTGGACTCGCGTTGCCAGGGTGCGTGCGGGTGCGTGGCGATCTTGGCGATCTTGGCGATCAGGGCATCCCGGACCAGGGGCGGGGTGTAGCCCTCAGGCAGGTGCAGCAGCATCACGTAGCGGGGTGGTGCGTTCGACCAGCGTGCCGATCGCTGAGCGGTTGAGGGCACCCATGATCAGGTCGCCTTCCCAGTGCCCGGGGACCGCCCGATCCGCCACCTCCGGTGGCCGGTCGCTGATCATCACCATCGGGGTGGCCATCCGCGGCCGCCGCTGATCCGGGCGCTCATGGGGGCCGCCGCTTGATGCGGCCGGTCCGCAGCCACCCGGCGACCTCGCGCCGCAGCCCGCCCCGGGCCTGCACATACAGGGCTTGGTAGATCGTTTCGCAGCACATCTGCCACTCCGGCCGTCCCAGTTCGGCTGCGATAGCCCGCAGCCAGATCCCGGGCTTGGCGGACCCGGTCGGCGATCCGGACCCGCTCCTGCAGGCTGAGAAATCGTGACGACACCTCCGCCGGCGCCGACGGAGCCGCCGCGGCCTGGGCTGCCTCGGCGCGCCAGCGTTTGGCGGTCCGGTAGTTGACCCCGACCCGCCGGGCCGCTTCCCTGCTTCCACCAGGGCAAAGTAGGCCACCGCCGAGGGCGGGGGAGTTTGGTCGTCGGTGGCGCCGCTCAGCGACCGGCAGGCGTCACGTTCAGCATCATCCCGGCCAGCCCGCGCGCCCGGACCGAGAGCTTCTTCGCCACGTCGCTCAGGACCACCGAGGCCGGTGCCTCCGGCTCGGACAGCACGATCGGCGTGCCCGCGTCGCCCTGGGTCACCACGCGCGGGTCCATCGGGACCTGGCCCAGCAGCGGTACCTCCGAGCCGATCGACTTCGACAACGACGAAGCCACCGTCGCGCCGCCACCAGACCCGAACAGCTCCAGGCGCGACCCGTCCGCCTGCTCCAGCCAGGACATGTTCTCGATGACGCCGGCCACCCGCTGACGCGTCTGCAACGCGATCGCGCCCGCTCGCTCGGCCACCTCGGCCGCCGCCTGCTGGGGGGTGGTCACCACCAGGATCTCCGCGTTCGGGATCAGCTGGGCCACCGAAATCGCGATGTCGCCGGTGCCCGGGGGGAGGTCCAGCAGCAGGATGTCCAGGTCGCCCCAGAACACGTCCGCCAGGAACTGCTGCAGGGCCCGGTGCAGCATCGGGCCGCGCCAGATCACCGGGGTGTTGCCCGGGGTGAACATGCCGATCGAGATGACCTTCACGCCGTGGGACTGCGGCGGCATGATCATCGTGTCGACCTTCGTCGGCTTCTCGCGCGCGCCGAGCATGCGCGGGATCGAGTGGCCGTAGATGTCCGCGTCCACGACACCCACCGACAACCCGCGGGCGGCCATCGCCGCCGCCAGGTTCACCGTCACCGACGACTTGCCCACGCCGCCCTTGCCCGACGCCACGCAGTACACCCGGGTCATCGAGCCCGGCTGGGCGAACGGGATCACCGGCTCCGCCGCGTCGCCGCGCAGGGACTTGCGCAGCTCCGTGCGCTGCTCGTCGCTCATCACGTCCAGCTCGACGCGGACGTCGGCCACGCCCGGGAGCTTCGAGACGGCGGCCTGCGTGTCCGCGGTCAGCGTCGCCTTGAGCGGGCAGCCGGCCACCGTCAGGTAAATCCCGACCGTGACCACGCCGTCGTCACCGACGACAACGTCCTTGACCATCCCCAGGTCCGTGATGGGTTTCCGGATCTCGGGATCTTGCACGCTCTTCAGCGCGCTGCGGACGTCATCGACGCTGGGGAGCTGCTGCGTACTGGTCACCCCGTCCATGTTACGTACCGGTAGGGGTGCGGGACTTCCTGGGCTGGATGGACAGGTCTTCCCGGAGCCGGTCGAGCTCGCTGCGGAGGTAGTCGCGCGTCGCCACCTCACCGACCGCCAGGCGCAGCGCGGCCAGTTCCCGGGCCAGGTACTCCGTGTCCGCCTTCGTCTGGGCCGCGCGGTTGCGGTCCTCGTCCAGGGAGACGCGGTCGCGGTCGTCCTGCCGGTTCTGCGCGAGCAGGATCAGCGGCGCCGCGTACGCCGCCTGCGTGGAAAACGCCAGGTTGAGCAGGATGAACGGGTACGGGTCCCACTGCAGCGAGACCGCCGTGATGTTCAGCACGACCCACACGATGACGAGCAGCGTCTGCCAGAACAGGTACTTCCCGGTGCCGAGGAACCGCGCCAGCCGCTCGGACAGCCTGCCGAACGTGTCCGGGTCGATGTTCAGCCTGAACCGGTTCTGGCCGCGGGGCTGGTCGAGCCGCCGTCCCGAAGTCAGCTCAGGCACGGTCTTCCTCCAAGGTGTCGTGCAGCCCGGTCTCCCGCCAGTCCTCGGGCAGCAGGTGGTCGAGGACGTCGTCGACGGTCACCGCGCCGATCAGGTGGTCCTCGGCGTCGATGACCGGCCCGCAGGTCAGGTTGTAGGCCGCGAAGTACCGCGTGACCTCGGCCAGCGAGGCCCCCGGTTTCAGCGGCGGGAGCCCGGTGTCCACGGCGCTGGCCACCAGCTCCGCCGGCGGCTCCCGCAGCAGCCGCTGGAAGTGGACGACGCCGACGTAGCGCCCGGTCGGCGTCGCGGTCGGGGGCCGGCAGACGAACACCATGCTGGCCAGCGCCGGCGGCAGCTCGGCGTTGCGGATGTGGGCCAGCGCCTCGGCGATCGTCGTGTCCGGGGTCAGCACCACCGGCTCCGGCGTCATCAGGCCGCCCGCGGTGTCCGACGAGTACTCCAGCAGCCGCTTGACCGGCGCCGACTCCTCCGGCTCCATCAGCTCCAGCAGCCGGCTCTGGTCGGCCGGCGCCAGCTCGGCCAGCAGGTCGGCCGCGTCGTCGGGGTTCATCGCTTCCAGGACGTCGGCCGCGCGCTCCTCGGCCAGGTAGGCCAGCAGTTCCTTCTGGTCGTCGTCCGGCAGTTCCTCGATGACGTCGGCGAGGCGCTCGTCGTCCATCGCGTCGGCGACCTCGTGCCGCCGCTTGAGCGGCAGGTCGCGCACGGTCGCGGCGATGTCGGCCGGGCGCATCGTGTCGAACAGCACGAGCAGCTGGCCGGCGCCCTGGGGCTGGCCGGTCAGGTCGGTCAGGCCGAGCCCGGCGACCTCCGACCACGGCAGCACCTGCATGGGCGAGCGGCGGCGGCCCAGCCCCACCCGCCGTTCGCGGATGGCGAGCTTGGCCAGGACCCAGTCGCGGGTGCGGGTCGGCTCCATCCCGGCGTCGACGACGGTGATCCGCGTGTCCGACCCGGCGAGGGTGGCGTGCGCGTCGAGCAGCTGGCCGAGCACCAGGACCTCGTTGGGCCGCTGGTTGAACTGGCGCATGTTGACCGAGCCGGTGGCGAGCGTCACGGCGGACGGCTCGATGGAGGTGACGCGCAGCATCGGGACGAAGACGCGCCGCCGGGTGCTCAGCTCGACGACCAGGCCGAGGATCCGCGGCGGCTGGGCGTCCAGGCGCAGCCCGGCGACCAGGTCGCGGACGCGGCCGATCGACTCGCCGTCCGGGCCGAACACCGGCAACCCGGACAGCTGAGCTGCGAAAACCCTGTTGACCCCGGCCATGCCGGTGACACTATCGGCTGGCTGCCCACGGAGCGATTTCCGCCACTGTGAGAAAGGCCGGGTCGTCGCTGTTCTCGCCCGATGCGAGCTGCTCCTCGAGCATCCAGATCCAGTTCTGCACGGCCCGCACGAGCGTCCAGGCCCGCGCCTTCGCCGCGTCCAGCTCCTGCGAAGCGACGATCAGCGCGAACCGCTCGTCCAATGTGGATTCGGTGAAGCGGTTCCAGAACAGCGGGATGACGCCCCACTCGAGGTCGCCGGCCAGGGGCTTCGGGTCGATCACCAGCCACGGCTCCCGCGAGCCGGCCAGGACGTTCTCGAAGTGCAGGTCCTCGTTCACCAGCAGTTCACCCGCCGACGGCCCGAGCTCGCGGCAGATCGCGACGGCGTCGGCGACCAGCCGCCGGTCGAACGGTTCGCCGAGTTCGGCCCAGCGGCGGGGGAGTTCCCCGGTCAGCCGGGCCGCCTCGGATCGCAGGTGCCGGCTCATCGCCGCCGGCGCCGGGACGGCCAAGCGCTGCGCCAGGCCGCCGATGAGCGGGAGCGCCGACCGCAGCGGCAGGTCGTCGAGGGTGCGCCCGGCGTCGAGCCGTTCGAGCAGCAGGACGCCGTCGTCCGGCGCGGAATCCAGCAGCAGCACCGCACCCCGACCGGCCCATGTGGACAGTGCGAGCGGCTCGTCGGCGGATTCGGTGTCCCGCCAGCCCAGCTTCAGCACCACCGGCGTGCCATCGGGCAGCCGTGCGGGCTGCACCACGCCGACGTAGCCGTGCATCGCCTCGCCCTCGAACGTCAGGCCCCACTTCCGGGCGTACTCCGCGGCGAGCTCCGGCAGGGCGGCCAGCCACGGGACGGCGCCGTCGCCGAGCACCCGGGGCGCGCGGGCGGCGAACAGCGGGGGGATGCGGAGGTCGGTCACCACCCCAGCCTGGCCGCCGTGTCCAGTGCGTTTCGTCAGCTTCCCGGCGGGCGTACGCTGGGCTTTCAAGGGGAAAACGCAACCCCGGGAGCAGTCATGCTGGTGGAGATCCTCAGCGCCGTCGTCCTCGCGGGCGGAGTCTGGCTCGCGTCGAGCGTGCGCGTCGTGAAGCAGTACGAACGCGGTCTGGTCTTCCGGTTCGGCCGGGTGCGGTCGCGGGTCGCGGAACCCGGCCTCAAGGTGCTGGTGCCCTTCGCGGACCGGCTCCAGAAGGTCAACATGCAGATCGTGACCATGCCGATCCCCGCCCAGGACGGCATCACCCGCGACAACGTCACGGTCCGCGTCGACGCGGTCGTCTACTTCAAGGTCATCGACCCGGTCGTCGCGGCGGTCAACGTGCAGGACTACCGGTCGGCGGTCGGCCAGGTCGCGCAGACGTCGCTGCGCTCGATCATCGGCAAGAGCGAGCTCGACGACCTGCTGTCCAACCGCGAGCGCCTCAACGAGGGCTTGGAGCTGATGATCGACAGCCCGGCGCTGGACTGGGGCATCCACATCGACCGCGTCGAGATCAAGGACGTCGCGCTCCCGGAGGCGATGAAGCGCTCGATGTCGCGCCAGGCCGAAGCGGAGCGGGAGCGGCGCGCGCGCGTCATCTCCGCCGACGGCGAGCTGCAGGCGTCGTACAAGCTGTCGCAGGCGGCCGCGCAGATGGCCGACACGCCCGCGGCGCTGCAGCTGCGGCTGCTCGAGACGGTGGTGCAGGTGTCGTCGGAGAAGAACTCGACGCTCGTGCTGCCGTTCCCGGTGGAGCTGCTGCGGTTCCTCGACGCGCAGACGCCGAAGGCGGCCGTCCCGGCGCCGAAACCCGAGGCCGAGCCGGAACCGGCCGAGGCGAAGCCGGAGGTGAACGGCCACCCGGCGCCGTCGCCGCGCAGCCCCGGCGACGCGGTGCTGCCGTCGGCGGACTAGCTGCTCAGGTAGCCGTTCGAGCCCAGGATGATCAGGGTGGTGATGAAGCCGACCCAGAGCGCGATCACGACGTAGCCGACGATCACGGCGGCCGTGGCCAGCCCGCGGCCGCCCGCTTCGCCGCGGTTGGTCTTGCTCAGCGCGACGTGGCCCATGATCAGCCCGGCGAGGGCGGTGATGCCGGAGCAGAAGCCGAGGATCGAGCACACGAGGGCACCGATCGCCAGCGCGTTGTCCTGCGCGCGCGGCTGTCCCGGGTACGGCTGCCCGAACGGCGCCGGCGCGGCGTACGGGCGCCCGTACGCCGGCGGGTAGGGCTGCTGGTGGGTCTGCTGGAACGTGGGCTGGTACACCGGCTGCGGCTCGCCGGGGGCGGCGAACGGCGTGCCGGGGATGTAGGCGGCCGGGGTCTCGTACGCGCCGGGCGGCAGCGGACCGGGCTGCTCCGGGGCGACGGTTGCCTCGGCCGCCACCGGCGTCCCGGCGGCCGGGGTCTCGGCGGCCGAAGTCCCGGCGGCCGGGGTCTCGGCGACCGTCGTGTCCGCGGTGTCCGCCGGCGCCGCCGCGGCGATCGTGGCGTCGGGCGAGGGCGGGTCGTAGTTCTCCGGCTCGTACGGTGCCTGATCCGCGGCCGGCGGCGGGTCGTACGCCACGGTCGGGTCGGCGACCGGGCGGTCCTTGTCCCCGGACGGGTCGGTCATGACGGGTCCCCTCGGTGCGGGCCGGCGCTCAGTGGAAGGCGCCGTTGGCGGCGGCGATCGAGATGAACAGGATGGTGAGGCCGATGCCCAGGGCGATCCCGACGTACCCGATGACGATCGCCGCCATCGCGACGCCCTGTCCCTCGGCCTCGCCGCGTTTGGCCTTGCCGTAGGCGATGTGGCCCATGATGATGCCCGCGACGGTCACCAGCACGCACAGGAAGATGCCGAGGATCGAGCAGACCAGCGCGCCGACCGCGAGGCCCGAACCTTCTCGCGGCGGACCTGGCGTCCCGGGGTAGCCCTGGTACTGCGGCGGGTAGCCGCCGCTCGGGTACTGCTGGCCGTAACCGGGCTGCTGGTAGCCGCCCGAGGGCGGGTACTGCCGGCCGTACGGGTTGTTCGGGTCCTGCGGGTAAGTCATGATCTCTCCCCTCCCCGCCGCACTTTACGGGGCCGGACCCGCTGAGCGTGAGCGCCCTCATAGCAGGGTGACGGCTTTCCGGTCATACTCACCGGTAACCCAGCGCCGGGAGCGGCGTCCTACTCCGGAAAGGGAGCCGTGATGGCCCGTCTCGCCCAGACCGCCGGCCTGACCGACGTGCAGTCGGAGATCCTCGCGACCGTCCGCCAGTTCGTGGACAAGGAGGTCATCCCGCACGCGCAGGAGCTCGAGCACGCCGACACCTACCCCGCCGACATCGTCGCGGGCATGAAGGAGATGGGCCTGTTCGGGATCACCATCCCGGAGTCCTACGGCGGGCTCGGCGAGTCGCTGCTGACCTACGCGCTGGTCGTCGAGGAGATCGCGCGGGGCTGGATGAGCGTGTCCGGCGTGATCAACACCCACTTCATCGTGGCGCACATGATCTCCCGCCACGGCACCGAGGCGCAGAAGCAGCACTTCCTGCCGCGGATGGCGACCGGCGAGGTCCGCGGCTCGTTCTCGATGTCGGAGCCCGATCTCGGCTCGGACGTCGCCGCGATCAAGACCAAGGCCCGGCGTGATGACGACGGTGCTCACTACGTCATCGACGGCTCGAAGATGTGGCTGACCAACGGCGGGTCGTCCAACCTCATCGCGCTGCTGGTGAAGACCGACGAAGGCGCCGAGAAACCCCATCAGAACCTGACCACGTTCCTGGTCGAGAAGCCGGAGGGCTTCGGCGAGGTGGCGCCCGGGCTGACCATCCCCGGCAAGATCGACAAGATGGGCTACAAGGGCGTCGACACGACCGAAGCGGTCTTCGACGGCTACAAGATCGGCGCCGACATGGTGCTCGGCGAGGCGCCGGGCAAGGGCTTCGCGTACATGATGGACGGTGTCGAGGTCGGCCGCGTCAACGTCGCGGCGCGCGCCTGCGGCATCGCGATCCGGGCGTTCGAGCTCGCGGTGGAGTACGCCCAGCAGCGCAAGGCGTTCGGCAAGGCGATCGCCGAGCACCAGGCCGTCGCGTTCAAGCTGGCCGAGATGGCGACCAAGGTCGAGGCGGCGCACCTGATGATGGTGAACGCGGCCCGCCTCAAGGACTCCGGCGCGCGCAACGACGTCGAGGCCGGGATGGCGAAGCTGATCGCGTCGGAGTACTGCGCGGAGGTCACGCAGGACGCATTCCGCATCCACGGCGGTTACGGGTATTCGAAGGAGTACGAGATCGAGCGGCTGATGCGCGAGGCGCCGTTCCTGCTGATCGGCGAAGGCACCAGCGAGATCCAGAAGACCATCATCAGCCGGGGGCTGCTGCGGGAGTACAAATCGCGGTCCTGAACGACGTTTGTCGCTCTGTCGACAAACGACCGCCCGGCCTTTCGGGGTAAGCGGCTCGCACGGTCCGGGTGTTCTTGACAAGATGGACGCCCGGACCCACGAGTGCGCAGGTGATGATGGTGAGTAGTCCCTTTGGCGGGGGGCGGGCGCCCGGTGGCCTGCCGCGGCTGCCGACCCCGCCGACCGGCTGGCCGATCGGGTCGTACGCGACTTACGGCGAGGCGCAGAAGGCGGTCGATTTCCTCGCCGACAGCGAGTTCGCCGTCGGCGACGTCACGATCGTCGGGGTCGACCTGATGCTCGTCGAGCGCGTGATCGGCAAGCTCAGCTGGGGCCGCGTGCTCGGCACCGGCGCGGTGTCCGGGGCCTGGTTCGGCCTGTTCGCGGGGCTGCTGCTCGGGTTGTTCGTCAACCAGGGGTTCGCGTTGCAGGTGCTCACCGGGCTGGTGCTCGGGGTGCTGTCCGGGCTGATGTTCGCCGCGATCGGGTACAGCATGTCGCGGGGCCGCCGGGACTTCTCCTCGGCGAGCCAGCTCGTCGCCGGTCGCTACGACGTCCTGTGCCAGCCGCGCTCGGCCGAACAGGGCCGGGAACTGCTGGCCAAGCTGGCGCTCAAACCGCCGTCCGCGAACCCCTGAGAAACCCGACCCCTACCAGGGAAAAATCACGATTCGACGCGCGGTGCGCTGAATCGTTACCGATACTGCTTGCGGGGTGTGATCGCCCGGCATAAGTTGGCCGACACCAGTCGGGCGGCCTCGCCCCACCAGCGCGGCGGCCCGAGCACTAGCACGTCGGGGTGCTGGCGCGGTTTCGCCTCATCGCGTCGCGGTGCCCACCGGGTGCCGCGGTAACCGGCGTGCACGCGGGTGAGGAGGCCTTATGGGGAAGAGGATCGGCGCGGGCAAACGAGGACGTTCGCCCGGCCGCACCGCCATCCTGCTGGGGGCAGGGGCATTGGTGACCGGCATGCTGGCCGGGTGCGGGACGAGTTCCGGGATGAAGATCAACATCTACATGTCGCCCGAGGACAACTTCCAGAAAGTTGTCGACGCCTGCAACGTGAAGGCGGCCGGGAAGTACGAAATCATCTACAACAAGCTGCAGCGCGGGTCGGACGACCAGCGGCTGCAGATGGCGCGCCGGCTGGCCGCGGGCGACACCGCCATGGACATCCTGGGGCTCGACGTCACCTGGGTTTCGGAGTTCGCCGAAGCCGGCTGGGCCGAGGAATGGACCGGCGCGAACAAGGCGGAGGCGTCCCGGGGCGTGCTGCCGGGGCCGCTCGACACCGCGACCCACAACGGGAAGCTGTACGCGGCCACGAAGAACACCAACGTGCAGCTGCTCTGGTACGACGACCGGGTGACGCCGAAGCCGCCGGCGACCTGGGACGAAATGATGCAGAAGTCCCAGGAGCTCAAGGGGCAGGGCAAGCCCTACGAAATCGTGTTCACCGGCGCGCAGTACGAAGGCCTGGTCGTCTTCTACAACACGTTGGTCGCGTCGATGGGCGGGCACATCCTGTCCGACGACGGCAAGTCCGTGGTGATGGACGAAGGCGCCGTGAAGGCGCTGGAACTGCTCAAGAAGGTGTCGACCTCGGGGCTCACCGACCCGTCGCTGAGCAACATGAAGGAAGACGACATCCGGCAGGCGTTCCAGCGCGGCCAGGCCGCGTTCCAGCTCAACTGGCCGTACGTCTACGCCGCCTACGCCAAGGACAAGAAGGCGGACCTCCCGCACTTCAAGTGGGCGGTCTACCCGGCGGCCGCGCCCGGCGTGCCCGCCCGGACCACGATCGGCGGGTTCGACCTGGCGGTGAGCACCTACTCGCAGCACAAGCCGGAGGCGTTCGAGGCGGCGCTGTGCCTGCGCAGCCCGGAAAGCCAGAAGATCTCCGCGATCAACGACGGTGTGCCGCCGAGCATCGAATCGGTGTACCACAACGACGTTCCGCTCGATCCGGGGAAGCCGGCGTCGGCCGACAACCCGAACATGGCGAGCCAGTACCCGATGCGCGAAGCGATCCTCGCCGCGCTCAAGACCGCCGCGGTGCGGCCGCTGACCCCGGCGTACCAGAACATGTCGACGGTGATGTCGAAGGTCCTGTCGCCGCCGTCCGAAATCGATCCGAAGGCCACCGCGGACAAGCTGCGCGAGGAGCTCGACAACGCGCTCCAGTCGAAGGGAGTGATCCCGTGACCGTCCAGGACTCGACCCCGGCCGGCACCGCCGGGGCCACGGTCGCCGGGCAGGCGACCGCCGGCAAGAAGGGCAAACCCGCCCTCTCCGAAGGGAAGAAGGCCGAGCGGCGGCTCGGGCTGTGGCTGTGCGCACCCGCGTTCGTCGTGATGATCGCGGTCACCGGCTACCCGATCCTCTACTCGGTCTGGCTGTCGCTGCAGCGGTACGACCTGCGGTTCCCGGCGCAGCAGCAGTTCATCGGCTTCGACAACTACGCCGCCGTGCTGTCCAGCTCGTACTGGTGGACGGCGTTCGGCACCACGATGTTCCTCACCGTGGTGTCGGTGGCGATCGAGTTCGTGCTCGGCATGGCGCTGGCGCTGATCATGCACCGGACGCTCGTCGGCCGCGGCCTGGTCCGCACCGTCGCGCTGATCCCGTACGGCATCGTCACGGTCGTCGCGGCGTTCTCGTGGTACTACGCGTGGACGCCGAAGACCGGGTACCTGGCGAACATGCTGGCGTCCGACGCGGCGCCGCTGACCGAACAGTGGCCGTCGCTGTTCATCATCATCGGTGCCGAGGTGTGGAAGACCACGCCGTTCATGGCGCTGCTGCTGATGGCCGGCCTGGCGCTGGTGCCGGACGACCTGCTCAAGGCGGCGGCGATGGACGGCGCGACCGCGTGGCAGCGGTTCACGAAGGTGATGCTGCCGGTGATGAAGCCGGCCATCCTGGTGGCGCTGCTGTTCCGCACGCTCGACGCGTTCCGCATCTTCGACAACATCTACGTGCTCACCAACGGCGCGCAGGACACCGGATCGGTGTCCATGCAGACCTACGACAACCTGGTGAAGGGGCTCAACCTCGGCATCGGGTCGACGATGGCGGTGCTGATCTTCATCACGGTGGCGATCATCGCCTTCCTCTTCATCAAGGTGTTCGGCACCGCCGCACCCGGATCCGACAACGGGGGTAAGCGCTGATGGCGATGGGAACCGTCACGACGGGCCGCAAGGTCAGGTGGGGCCTCGTCGACATCCTCGTGCTGGTGTTCGCACTGGTGCCGGTGCTCTGGGTGGTTTCGCTGTCGTTCAAGACCAAGGACACGCTGACCGACGGGAGCTTCATCCCGCAGGCGTGGACCTGGCAGAACTACGCGGACATCTTCCAGACGTCGGAGTTCCTGCTGGCGCTGGTCAACTCGATCGGCATCGCGATCATCTCGACGCTGATCGCGGTGGTGCTGGGCACGATGGCCGCGTACGCGGTCGCCCGGCTCGACTTCCCCGGCAAGCAGCTGCTCGTCGGGCTGTCGCTGCTGATCGCGATGTTCCCGCAGGTGTCGCTGGTGACGCCGTTGTTCAACATCGAGCGGAACATCGGGCTGTTCGACACGTGGCCGGGGCTGATCCTGCCCTACATCACGTTCGCGCTGCCGCTGTCGATCTACACGCTGTCGGCGTTCTTCCGGGAGATCCCGTGGGAACTGGAAAAGGCGGCGAAGATGGACGGCGCGACGCCGGCACAGGCGTTCCGCCGGGTGATCGCGCCGCTGGCCGCGCCGGGCGTGTTCACCACGGCGATCCTGGTGTTCATCTTCTGCTGGAACGACTTCCTGTTCGCCATCTCGCTGACGTCGACCACGGCGTCGCGCACGGTGCCGGCGGCGCTGTCGTTCTTCACCGGGGCCTCGCAGTTCGAGGACCCGACCGGGCAGGTGAGTGCGGCCGCGGTCGTCATCACCATCCCGATCATTGTGTTCGTGTTGTTCTTCCAGCGTCGCATCGTGGCGGGGCTGACCTCCGGTGCGGTGAAGGGGTAGCGCTATGGCAGAGATCGTGCTCGACAAGGTGTCGAAGAAGTACCCCGACGGCGCCCTCGCCGTGTCCGAAGTGGACATGACCATCGGGGACGGCGAGTTCCTCGTCCTGGTCGGCCCGTCCGGCTGCGGGAAGTCGACCATGCTGAACATGGTGGCCGGGCTGGAGGACATCACCTCCGGCGAGCTGCGCATCGACGGGCAGCGCGTCAACGAGAAGGCCCCGAAGGACCGGGACATCGCGATGGTGTTCCAGTCCTACGCGCTCTACCCGCACATGAGCGTCCGGGAGAACATGGCCTTCCCGCTGCGGCTGGCCAAGGTCGACGACAAGACCGTGCGGGCGAAGGTGGAGGAAGCGGCGACGATCCTCGACCTGACCGCGCACCTGGACCGCAAGCCGGCCAACCTCTCCGGTGGCCAGCGCCAGCGCGTCGCGATGGGCCGGGCGATCGTCCGCAACCCGAAGGCGTTCCTGATGGACGAGCCGCTGTCCAACCTGGACGCCAAGCTCCGCGGCCAGATGCGCACGTCGGTGTCGAAGATCCAGAAGCAGCTCGGCACGACGACGCTGTACGTGACGCACGACCAGACCGAGGCCATGACCCTGGGCGACCGGGTCGTGGTGCTGCGGGCCGGGTACGTGCAGCAGATCGGCTCGCCGCAGTTCCTCTACGACAACCCGGCGAACCTGTTCGTGGCCGGGTTCATCGGCTCGCCGTCGATGAACTTCGTCCCGGCGACGCTGGAGAACAACGAGCTGCGCAGCGCACTGGGCACGACGCCGCTGACCGACCGCGTCCGGCAGCTGGTGGAGCGGGCGAACGCGCCCCGCGACGTCATCGTCGGCATCCGGCCGGAGCACTTCGAGGACGCGGCGCTGGTCGAGGCCGGGCAGAAGACGGGCGGCGGCACGTTCACCGCGCACATCGACGTGCTCGAGTCGATGGGCTCGGAGAAGTTCGCCCACTTCACGCTGGAGGGCGAAGCCGCCACCGCCGCGGAGCTGGCCGAACTGGCCGCGGACAGCGGGTCCGCGGACGTGCCGGGCGGGGAGTCCCAGGTCGTGGCGCGCCTTTCGGCGGAGTCGTCGGCGGCGGAGAACGCCGACCTCGAGGTCTGGTACGACGCGGACAAGATCAAGCTGTTCGACCCGTCGAACGGCAAGAACCTCACCTACGAGGACTGAGCCCGGAGTTCGTGGAGGCCATCCCGGGAAACCGGGGTGGCCTTCACGGCTGTCCGGGGGTGGGGAGGCGGGGGAGGATCACCGCCGCCGCGCTCCGGGCCAGTGCGCACGTGCCGTCGCCCGCCGTGCCTGCCGTTTCGACCACGCTGATCTCCGCCAGTTCGCGGCGTCCCGGCAGGCCCGGGGCCGGCTGGGTGGTGTCGACCAGGCAGAACGCGTCAGCCGCCCGGACATGGGCGTCGCGGCCGCCGAGCTGCTCGGACGGACCGTCCGGCGCCGCCGTCTCCACCGTCAGCTTCAGGCTCACCTTGCCGCGGATGCAGCTGTGCCCGGACAGCCCGGTCGCCGGCTGGCTGCCGGGGCCGGCGGCCGCGTCGAGGTCGGGGTTGTCCAGCAGGGCGCAGGGTGCCACCCGGCCCCACGAGCGGTCCGGGAACGTCAGCCGGCCGACCTTGTGCGCGGTGATCGCGGCCAGCGCCGAACCGACGGCGGCGTCCGCCACCTCGCAGCGGGCGGCCTGGTCGCCGGCGTCGTCGGTGACCGAGAGGTCGAGCCGGTTGCCGTCGGCGAAGGTGATCGCGCGGGTGCAGGCGCTGCGGTCGTTGAACATCGACTGCTGGACCGCGACGCCCTCGGGCACCGGCCCGGGGTAGTCGTAGGGCTTGATGTTCGGGTCGGAGTCGAAGGCCAGTGGCCCGACGAGGATCGTGCGCGGGCCGGCGGTGGCGTGGCAGCTCTCGAACGTCGGGACGGCGACCGCGCCGGGCGCCACTTCGGGCACGTTCAGCAGGCTGCAGTAGTCGACGTCCCCGAAGTCGCCGAGCGCGCCGGCGGCGGTCAGCGGAGTGGGCCCGGAATCCCGCTCGGGCGCGGCCTGGGTGGTGGCGCACCCACCGGCGAGGAGGGCGCAGAGCATCGCGACGGCCAAGCTTTTCGGACGCGGGTACACGGGGTGCAAGTATCACCACATCGCGCGGAAAAACCAGCCCTGACGGGGACATCTCTCAATATTCTCCGGATTGCCCCGCACGAACCGGCTGTTCAGGCGGATTTCGGAGCGTGTGTGCGGGTTTCCCCGACGTCCTGAACGATTTTCGCTTTTGCCGTCCCCTAAGGGAGCGATCCATCCCGCGAGCGATGCGGAAGCGGGTACTCCGGTGGTGGAGTGGAGGTATCGAACTTCGAGGAAAGGGAAACGACGATGAGCGCACCGGTCACCCGCAGGCTGTCCCGCCCCCGCCACGGCCGCATGATCGGCGGCGTCTGCGCGGGCCTGGCGCAGCGGTACGGCATGAAGCCCGGCACCGTGCGGCTGCTGGCCGTGCTGTCCTGCCTGCTGCCCGGGCCGCAGTTCGTGGCCTACCTGATCATGTGGGCGGTCATCCCGTCCGAGTAAGCCGGGGGCGCGCAAGGGGAGTCTCGTTACGCTGCGCCAATGACCCGAGACGAGGAGCGGCCGGACTGGCGCGATTGGCTGCGCGAACTGGCCGAAGGGAACCAGAACGACGGTTACCTCGGCCTGATCGACGAGCTCGTGCTGCCGGGCCGGACCGCGGCCGCCGCCGAAGCTCTGCCCGAGCTGCTCGCCCACGCCGAGGACGGCACCGCCCGGTTGCGCCACGAGGTGCTCGACGTCGTCAGCCAGCTCGTGCACGCCGAGGGTGCCGCGGACGAGCGCTGGCCGGCCGCGTGGGCGGCGGCGGTGCCGCGGCTGGCCGCCCTGCTCGGCGACTCGGTCCACGGGGTCCGGCAAGGGGCCACGCTGGCCTTGGGGGCCGCCTCGGACCCCGCCGTCCTGCCGGTGCTCCTGGACCTCTGGCCCGTGGAACGGGCCGAGCCGGTCCGGGTGGGGCTCTTGCTCGCGATCGGCGAGCTGGGTGGCGAGGACGTGCTGCCGTGGCTGGCCGAGCGGAACGAAACCCCCGCGATCGCCGTCGCGGCTCTGGTCTCGATCGCGCGGAGCACCGGCGCGGCGCAGGTCGGCCGCCTCGTCGAGGCGTTGTGCGGCGACTTGTCGGCCTTCGTGGGTGCTTACGGTTTCGACGCGCCGGGGCACGTGGTCGTGTGGGTCGCCGCGCACCTGTCCCCGCGACTGCGGACGGAAGTGCTGACCGGGCTGGTGGCGCGGTCGGAGCGGCAGAGCGAGGCGTTGTGGGTGGCGGCGGGCATCGTGGCCCGCCGGCCATCGGCGACCGCAGAGCTGCTCCCGGTGGTCGCGGCCGCGTTGGACGGGCCGGAACGGGGCGCGGCGGCCGCGCTGCTCGCCGGGGTGGCGCCGGCTTCCGCGGAGTACGCCGACCGGCTCTTCGGCCTCGTGGCCGACGAGACGGCCGTCGGCTACGACGACCAGGTCCGCGATTACGCGTTGTGGGCGCTGCTGAGGTTGAAAGACCGCCGATGCGTGGAGCCGCTGCTGTCCCGGTTCGACCAGCGCGAGACCGTGCTCAGCACGGTCGGTAGCCCGCGCACCCACGACCTCTGGACCCCGTTTCGCGCACCCGGGGCGCACCAGGTGCTGGCGGACGCCCCGGAGTTCGCGGCCGATTTCCTGCCGTGGATCTGCGGGCGGCTGGGCCCGAGGACCCACCGGTTCACGGTGTACCCGCTGACCCGACTGCTGCAGGCGTGGGGTCCGGTGGGCGCGGCGGCGGCCCCCCACCTGGCACAGCAGCTCGACGCCCGGGATCCGATCACCGTGGAGTTGTGCGCCGACACACTCGCCGAGATCGGCGCCGACGACGAGCTGTCGATGGCCGCCTTGAAGACGACCGCGAGGTGTCACAGGCTGCCGCTGGCCGCGCGCCGCGCCGCGGCGACGGCTCAGGCCCGGCTCGGCGGTGACTCTTCGCTCGCGGTGACGCTGCTGCAGCCCGGGATCCTCAAAGGCGACGCGAAGTCGGTCGGCTGGGGGGCTTCGCTGGGGAAGCTGGGCGCGCCGCTCGAAGGCGTGTTGCGCGCGTACAAGCCGCAAGGGCTTCGCGACCAAGTGGCTGTCGCTTACGCCACCGCACGGGTCACCGGGGACGTCGGGGAGGCGCTTCCGGTGCTGCTGCGCGCATTGGCGGACGTCGACGCGGCGCAGATCGGGTGGGCGGCGACCGACGCGATGCGGGCGCTGGCGAAACTGGGTCCGCTGCCCGCGGAGGTCGCGCCGGTGCTGCGGGAACTGCTGGCCAGGGACGACCGGTTCGCCAGGTTGGGCGGCTGCGACCTGTTTCTCGACGACGAGGAGTTCCGCCGGGACGTCGCCCGGGCCCTGGCGAACTGCGCCTGAGTCAGGGGCGCCAGCAGGACATCGCTTCCTCGATCTCCTGCTCGTCGAGCGGCGGGTGGGGCAGCGCCGACGGCGTGCCGGGCTCGGCGCGGAGCCCGTCGAGCAGCATGGCGAGGGACCGCCGCCAGAGGCCCGGGTCCACCGCGCACGTGAACTCCACCACCGAGCCGATCATCATGTGCACCATCGCCATGTCCGAAGGGGCGAAGTCCGGCCGCAACCCGCCGGCCGCCTGGGCGCGCTCGATGAGCTGTGTGATCAACGGCACCATGCGGGCTTTCTTTTCGGCGACGTGCTCGTGGCCGAACTTGTTGGACAGCATGATCTCGCGCAGCCCGCGGTCGGCGGAGTGCAGCTCGGCCGCCTTCCACGTGAAGTCGACGAACGCCTGCCACGCGTCATCGGCCTTCAGCGCTTCCACGGCGAGGTCGCCGATTTCCGCCATCCGCTCGGCGAACATCGCTTCGACCAGGTGTTCCTTGCTGGGGAAGCGGCGGTAGACCGTGCCGACGCCGAGGCCGGCGTGGTGGGCGATGTCGTCCAGCGTGGCTTCGAGCCCGCGCCGGCCGAACACTTCGCGGGCCGACGCGAGGATGCGACGGCGGTTGAGTTCAGCGTCACGCCGCAGCGGCCGCGCCGGTGCGGCGGGACCAGCGTCCCGTGCCATGCCGTCCAGTCTAGCTCTTGAAGTAGAGGCGCCCTCTCCGCTTCTTGTGTACCTTGGGACGCGTAAGGGGAGATACCTACTCCACATAGTCTTTTGATCACTTTCTGTGAGGACACTCCATGCCCGAGTCCACACTCGCCGTCGCGCCGCCGGGGGACGCGCGCGCCGGCGCAAACCCCCACCACGCCAGACGCTGGCTGATCCTGGTGATGATCGGCATCGCGCAGCTGATGGTCGTGCTGGACGCGACCGTCGTGAACATCGCGCTGCCCTCGGCCCAGCTCGACCTGGGCTTTTCCATTGACGCCCGGCAGTGGGTCGTCACGGCGTACGCGCTCGCGTTCGGCAGCCTGCTGCTGCTCGGCGGGCGGATCGCGGACCTTTTCGGCCGCAAGAACGCGCTCCTCGTCGGCTTGGCCGGCTTCGCCGCGGTGTCCGCGCTCGGGGGCTTCGCGACCAACATCGAGATGCTGCTGGTCGCCCGGGCGGCACAGGGCGTGTTCGGCGCGCTGCTCGCCCCCGCCACGCTTTCGCTGCTGACCACGACGTTCACCGACCCGAAGGAGCGCGGCCGCGCGTTCGGCGTGTTCGGTGCCATCGGCGGTGGCGGCGCGGCGGTCGGCCTGCTGCTCGGCGGTGTGCTCACCGAGTACCTCGACTGGCGCTGGTGCATGTTCGTCAACATCATCTTCGCCGTCATCGCGTTCGCCGGCAGCTCGGTGCTGCTGCGCAACCAGAAGGACGCCGGCCCGCGGCCGAAGCTCGACCTGCCGGGCACGCTGACGGCGTCGGCCGGCCTGTTCGCCCTGGTCTACGGCTTCGCCAACGCCGAGTCGGACTCGTGGTCTTCGGTGTCGGTCTGGGGCTTCCTGGCCGCGGGTGTGGTGCTGCTGGGCGTGTTCGTCTGGCTGCAGCAGCGCGTCGAACACCCGCTGCTGCCGCTGCGCGTGCTGCTCGACCGGGACCGCGGCGGTTCGTACCTGGCGATGTTCCTGCTCGCCATCGGGATGTTCGCGATCTTCCTGTTCCTGACGTTCTACGTGCAGCAGAACCTGCAGTTCACGCCGATCCAGAGCGGCCTCGGCTTCCTGCCGATGGTGGCGACGCTGATGCTGTCGGCCACGACGGCGACGGCCGTGCTGCTGCCGCGGTTCGGCCCGAGGCCGCTGGTGCCGACCGGCATGGCGATCGCCGCCGCGGGCCTGTTCTGGCTGAGCGGCATCGGCCTGGACAGCACGTACGCCTCCGGTGTCCTCGGCCCGCTGCTGGTGATGGGCCTCGGCATCGGGCTGGCGATGGCGCCGGCGATGAGCGTCGCGACGTTCGGCGTCGAGGCCCACGACGCGGGCGTCGCGTCGGCCGCGGTGAACACGATGCAGCAGGTCGGCGGTTCGATCGGCACCGCGCTGCTGAGCACGCTGGCCGGCAACGCGGCCGCGGCCTACATCGCGGGCAAGGCCCCGACGCCGCAGCTGGCGGCCGAGGCGTCGATCGAGAGCTACACGACGGCGTTCACCTGGGCCGCGGTGATCTACGTGGCGGGCGCGGTGCTCAGCGGCCTGCTGCTGCGCCCGGGCGTCCCGAAGGGCGAGGCGGCGCCCGGCGCCGTGCACATGTAGTTCCGGTCGTGGGAACGGGCCTCCTGCCGGGGAGGCCCGTTCACGTCACCAAGCCGTGCCGGTAGGCGTAGACGACGGCCTGGACGCGGTCGCGCAGGTCCAGCTTGGTGAGGATGCGCGACACGAACGTCTTGACGGTTTCCTGGCTGATCACGAGCCGTTCGGCGATTTCGCTGTTGGAGAGGCCGTCGGCGAGCAGCCGCAGGACCTCCAGCTCACGGGGGGTCAGCGGGACCTTCGGTGCGGCGCCCGGGGCGGGCCGGATCCGGGCGGCGTGCCGGCCGACGAGGCGGCGCGTCACGTCCGGGTCCAGCAGCGCCGCGCCGGTGGCCACGGTCCGGATCCCGTGCAGCAGCTGGTCCGGCGGCGCGTCCTTGAGCAGGAACCCGCTCGCGCCCGCGCGCAGCGCTTCGTAGACGTACTCGTCGAGGTTGAACGTCGTCAGCACGAGCACCTTGACCGGGTGCGGCACCCCGGCCCCGGCCAGCAGGCGGGTGGCCTCGATGCCGTCGAGCACCGGCATGCGCACGTCCATCACCACGACGTCCGGGTGCAGCCGGCCGGCGAGGTCGACCGCGGCCCGCCCGTCCCCGCACTCGCCGACCACCTCGAAACCGGGCTGGGCGCCGATGATGGTCACCAGCCCGGTGCGGATCAGCATCTGGTCGTCGCAGACCAGGACCCGGATCGGCGCGCTCACGAGGGGTTCCCGGTGGGGATCCGGGCGCACACGGTGAAACCGGCGCCGTCGCGGCCCGCGCTGAAGTCGCCGCCCAGGACGCCGACCCGTTCCCGGAGCCCGGCGAGACCGCGGCCGCTCCCGCCGGGCGACGTGCTCCCGGAACCGGCCGTGCTGACCGCCACGGCGATTTCGCGCTCGCCGTGGTGCACTTCCACCGAGGTGCGGCTGCCACGGGCGTGCTTGAGGGCGTTCGTCAGTGCTTCCTGCACGACCCGGTAGGCCACCAGGTCGGCGCTGCCGGCGGACTCCGCGGGCGTGCCCTCCTCGGTGAACTCCACCGGCTGCCCGGCCTGGCGGGCGTGCTCGACGAGCGCGAGGAGCCCGCCGGGGGACGGTGTCCTGGTCTCCGGCCCGTGGTCGGGGTTGAGCAGGTCGAGCAGGTGCCGCAGGTCGGTGATGGCCCGCCGGCCGGTGTCGGTGATCGCGGTCAGCGTCCCGTCGAGCCGGTCCGGTGCGGCGGTCAGGTACCGGGCCGCCTCGGCCTGCACGACCATCGCCGTCACGTGGTGGGTGACGACGTCGTGGAGCTCACGGGCGATGCGGGTGCGTTCCGCGGCGAGCGCGTCCTCGGCGACGCGACGGCGGCGATCCGCTTCCGCCACCCGGGTGGAACGCAGCCACGCGCCGATGCCCCACGCGAACACCAGCAGGAGGTAGAACGTGCCGAACTCCACCACCGGCTCGGACCCGAACCGGAAGAGAACGACCGCAAGCAGCACGTACGCCGCGGAAAACAGCAGCGCGGTGGTGCGCCGGCGCCGGTCCAGGTAGGCGCCCGCGCTCACCAGGGCCACGGCCAGCGCGGTGCCCGCGGCCGAGTGGTAGCCGCGGAGCTGGTCGAGGGCGAAGCCGAGCGAGACCAGGGCGAGGCACAGCACCGGCCACCGCCTGCGCACGGCGAGCGGGAGGGTTTCGAGGAGGAGCACCCCGACGGCCGGCGCGTCGAAGGGGCGTGTCGGCAGGCCGCCGAGCTCCGTCCCGTGGTTCCGCAGCGCGGGCACGAACGCCGATGCCAGGAACAGCAGGCCGAGCAGGAGATCGCGGAGCACGGGGTCCACCCGGCGCCAGCGCGCCAGGAGCCGCCGGTGATCGATCACGGGGCGAGTGTAGTGACGGTGTCGACCCGCTCGGCGCGCTTGGGGCGCGGGATCAGGTGGCCGCGCCGGCGGGCCAGCCACAGGAACGCGGTCGTCGCCAGGACGCAGAACAGCACCGAGTACAGGCTTCCTTCCGGACCGAAGGCGCCGCCGGTGACGATCGACGGTCCGGACGTCACGGCGTCCAGCAGTCCCTGCGGGGTGCCGTTGCCGGAGACCACGGTGCCGAAGATCCCGGCCCCGGCGAAGTTCCAGCCGAAGTGCAGGCCGATCGGCAGCCACAGCTTGCGCGTCGCGACGTACGCGGCGGTCAGCAGGCCACCGGCCTCGATCGCGATGGCGATGGCCCCCCACAGGGTCGCGTCCGGGTTGAACAGGTGCGAAAGCCCGAACAGCACCCCGGTCAGCACCAGGGCGATCCCGGTGCCGGTGCGTTCCTCGACGATCCGGAACAGGACGCCGCGGAACAGCAGCTCCTCCGTCACCGCGGCGGCGGCCATGAAGCCGACGAGGCCCGCCGCGCCCGCCACGGTGCCCCAGCCACGGACCTCGTAGTCACCGAGGAGGGCGATGTTCGCGATGACCGCTCCGAAGAGCGCGATCCCGATCAGCACCCCGCGACCGGCCGCGAGCCCGGCACCCGGCCGAGCGAGCTCGGTGACCGGCCGGTGCTCGGTCCGCCGCACCACCCACCGGTAGACGGCGACCCCGGCCGCGGCGGTCAGGACGCCGATGACCAAGGTGAGCCAGGGATTCGCGCCCACCACGGCGACACCTTGACTGCCGATGAACGCGACCGCCGCAACGGCCAGCAGCTGCCAGACGAGCCTCATGAGAACCCCTTCGCCGAATCCGCGGCCGATGTCCCGCGGCTGTGCTGAACGCTAGGGAGCCGGCGGCCGGGAATCGTCACCATCGGGGGGACACCTGCACGTAGCTCGCACGGGGGACGCTTGAACCTTTCCGGGCCTTCGCGCACTAGTAAGGGGGAGAAGGAGGGGTGGGGTGGCGAGAGACCTCGATTTCAGCGAGTACTTCGCCGCGCGCGTCCAGCGGTTCCGCCGCGTGGCGTTCGCGCTCTGCGGGGACTGGCACGCGGCCGAAGACCTGGTCCAGGCGATGTTCGTCCAGCTGTACCGGCGCTGGCGCCGGGTCCGGCCGGGCACGGTCGACGCCTACGCGCGCCGCATCCTGCTGAACCTGTTCCTGGCCGGGCGCCGGGTTTCCGGACGCGAGTACGTGACGTCTTCGGTGCCGGAAGGGGAGTCGCCACCGGGCCGGGACACGTCGTTGCGGCTCGACGTGGAGCGAGCGCTGGCTGACGCCCCGGCAGCGGGCGATGGTGGTGCTGCGGTTCCTCGAAGACCTTCCGGTGAGCGAAGTCGCGACGCTGCTGGGGATCGCGGAAGGAACGGTCAAGTCCCAGACGGCCCGCGGGGTCGAAGCGTTGCGGGCGGCCCTGCCGTCGCAGACCGGAGAGGAGTGGTGATGGAAGAGGTCCGGTCGTTGCTGACGGCGTACGTGACCGAAGACGAGCCCCCGATCGGCCTGTCCGGGGCCGCGGTGCTCGCCGCGGCCCGCCGGTCCCGCCGGCAGCACCTGCTCACGGCGGCGGTGGCCTCGGCCGTCATCGTGCTGGCCCTGGCGCTGGCGGTGGTGGTGCTGCCGCACCGGGACGACGTCGCGAACACGCCGTGCCCGGCGGCTTCGGACACGCGCGCGGCCCTGGTCGATCGGCTGAGCTGCGTGGTGGGGCGCGCGGTGCGCGCGCTGCTGCCGCCGGACGCGCAGATCACCCGGTTGACGATCCCGGGGGAGACCCCGCCGGCGGACCCGTTCCACCTGATCGCCGACCCGGCCGGGGACGCGCCCCGGGACGCGTTGTTCCACATGGGGGTCCGGGTGACCGACGCACGGGGTTCCGGGTCGGTGTACATCCTGATCGTGCCCAGCGGCAACTCGGGCGGCCCGCCGTGCGGTGATCCGGAGGAGATCCTTTGCCGCACCGAACCGACCCCGCAGGGCTTCTTGTGGTTGTCGACACTGCGCACCGGCGACGTCACGACCCATCGCGTGGCGCTGGGCGCACCGGAGGCGCAGGTGCAGTTCTGGTCGAACAACAGCGGGGTGCTGCAGCAGACGGGCGTCCGCCTGCCGCAGCAGCGCCCGGAGCCGACACTGACCCTCGAGCAGGTGCGGGGATTGGCGTTGACGCCGGGGTTACGTTTGTGACGTGCTGGAGCTGTGGGGGACCGTGCCGGACGGAGCGGTCGTCGCGTCCACAGTGGACGCCCGATGCCGGACCCGGCCGGGTGCCGAGCCGCCGCGCAACGGCCGGATCCTCGATGGCACCGGCCGGGTCGTCACCGCGTTCCATGCCGGGGACGCGGTGGAAGCCCTGGTCGCCGGATCCGACGGCGAGATCTGGACGAGCTACTTCGACGAGGCCTCGATTCGCGTCGGCGGTGCGAAGCGCCATCACCCGGGCCTGATCCGGTGGACCGCCGGAGGTGAACCGGCGTGGTGGGCGATCGACGACCCGGTTCGTCTCTCCTGGATGGACTGCTACGTGCTCAACGTCGGCGAGCGGCGGACCTGGGCCGTGCCGTACACCGAGGTCCCGCTCGTCGAGGTCGGCCGCGAGGGCATCCGCTCGGTCCGGCGGTCGTCGTTGCGGCGGCCGCGCGGCGTGGCCGTGTCCGGCGGTGATGCCGTCTTCCTGTCGGTGGCCGGCAAGCACCCCGGGTACTACTGGCACCTCGAGCCCGCGAGCCTGACCGGTGGCGAGGTCGTGCCCGGGCCGCCGGTTCCGCTCGGCCTCCCGGACGGGAGCGCCCCGATCCGGTGGGTCTGCCGGGGCAACCGGATGTGGCTGCAGGCCGGCCGCACCTGGTACGCGCTCGAGCTCTAGTGCCGCCGCGACCGCAGCTTCTCGATCACCTCGTCGTCCCACCGGTGGGTGCGGATCAGCCGGTACCGCTCCGCCGCCACCCACATGTACGCCTCCGCGTCCGTCCGGTCGCCGATCAGCCCCGCCTGGCGCAGCATGCCCACCACCGGGACGAACTCCTCCTCGAACCAGCGCTGCGCCACGCTCGCCCGGTCGCAGAACTTGCCTTCGTCCTGCATCAGCCGGAAACCCCAGGCTTCCACGTGCTCGCCCAGCTTCGCGTAGTCCCACGGGTCCGACACGATCACCGACGCGCGCGCGTGGCCGGTCAGCGGGACGCGCTCCAGGAACAGCCGGCGGTAGTCCTTGACGATCAGGTCGCCCCGGTGGCGGATGCCGCTCGGGTCCAGTTTGGTGCGGACCACCGTCACCGATGCCTCTATTGTGGACAGTCCCTGGGCGATCGCCACCGAGACGCGGTGGTGGCCGTCGATGATGAAGTGCAGTTCGCCGACGCGGTAGACCTCGATCGGCGGGATCTCCTCGCCGCGGCGGGCGGCCAGGGCCAGGCGTTCCCAGCGCTCGCGGACGCGGGCCGACGTCGGGCGGAAGCGGCGGTCGAAGTCGCGGCTGCGGTCGACCGTGCCGGCGATCGACTCCAGCTTGATCACCCGCAGCCCGATCCGGTGCTCGCCGAGGTAGCCGAGCGCCTCCACCACCTCGTGGAACGGCAGCATGATGTTGACGTCGTCGGGCTCGCGGCGCAGCCACGTCGAAAGCCGCGAGAGCACCTGGCCCCGGCGTGCGCGGAGGAAGTCGTTCTCCGCGTCGGCGCGGGGGAATCCTGTCTCTTTCATGAGAACTCCATGATCCGGTGGCCCACGACGTTGCGGATCCGGGTCGCGCCGGCGACCCGGTCCGGCACCGGCTCGCCGTGCGGGTGGATGTGCCCGTGCAGCAGCCACTTCGGGCGCAGCGCCTCGATCGTCGAGTGCAGGCACTTGAACCCGCGGTGCGGCGGGTCCGGGCGGTCGCCCAGGTCGAGCGGCGGCGAGTGCGTCAGCAGCACGTCGACGTCGCGCCCGTCGCGCCACCGCCGCAGCCGGGCGCGCCGGACCAGGCCGCGGGCTCGCCGCGCCTGCTGGCGCTGCGTCCACTGGTTCGGCCCGTCGTTGTAGCGGATCGAGCCGCCGAGCCCGGCGAACCGCAGCCCGGCGACGTCGACGATCCGGCCGTCGGCGTTGATGCCGCCCGCCGGGCCGGGCCACACCGTGGGGAAACCGTCCTTCATGGACAGCCCGCCGTAGCGCGTGTAGCCGCTCAGGTCCGGGTCGTGGTTGCCGGGCACGAACACGCAGGGGACGTCGAGCGCACTCGCCAGGAACGCCAGGTAGTCGTAGGGCAGGTCGCCGGCGCCGATGACCAGGTCGACGGAGACGGCGCGGACCGCGTCGGTCCACAACCGCTCGTCGACCTCGTCGGAGACGACCAGCGCTTTCGGCATGGTCCCAGGGTACGACGCCGGGACGTCACTTCATGCCGTGCGCGAACCCCGGGTCGGCGACGATGACGAAAGTGATGACGAAGATCCAGACGAGGCTGAGCGCGAGCGCCCAGAACTTCAAGTTGGACAGCATGCGAGGCATCACGAATTCTCCGAATCCGGTGGGAAAGAAAGGGGACCTAGAGCCAGCCGTTCTTCCGGAATATTCGGTACAGCAACAGGCAGATCGCCAGGATCACGGTGATGACCAGCGGGTACCCGAACTTCCAGTGCAGCTCGGGCAGGTAGTCGAAGTTCATCCCGTAGATGCCCGCGATCATCGTCGGCACGGTGATGATCGCCGCCCACGACGTGATCTTGCGCATATCGGTGTTCTGCTGCAGCGAAATCTTCGCGACGGTCGCGTCGACCAGGGTGGACAGCAGTTCGTCGAACGCCGCGACCCGCTCGGACACGGTCGTGAGGTGGTCGGCGACGTCGCGGAAGTACGAGCGGACGTCGTCCGGCACCAGTCGCGTGTAGCCCTCGGCCAGGCGCTGGATCGGTGTGGCCAGCGGCATCACCGCCCGGCGCAGCTCGAGCACCTCCCGCTTCATCAGGTAGATCTGCTCGGCGCTGACCTGCGAACGGGGCGCGAAGACCTGCGCCTCCATGACGTCGATGTCGTTCTCGATCCGGCCCGTGACGTCGAGGTAGTGGTCGACGACGTGGTCGGTGATCGCGTGCACGACCGCGGAGGGGCCCAGCTGCAGCCGCTCGGGGTCCTCGTCCAGGTCGCGGCGCAGCCGCGCCAGCCCCGAGTGGTTCCCGTGCCGCACGGTGATCACGAAGTCGCGGCCGAGGAACACCATCAGCTCGCCGGTCTCGACGATCTCGTTCGCCGTCGTCGGCGACTCGTGCTCGACGTACCGCACGGTCTTGACCACCAGGAACAGCGTGTCGTCGTAGCGTTCCAGCTTCGGCCGCTGGTGCGCTTCGAGCGCGTCCTCGACCGCCAGCTCGTGCAGGCCGAACGTGTCCGCGACGCCCTGGATCTGCTGGGCGTCCGGCTCGTGCAGGCCGATCCAGACGAACCCCTCGTGCCGCTTCCGGACCTCCTTGATCGCCTCGGAGTGGGTCCAGCGGCCGGGCAGGCGCTCACCGCCGACGTACACCGCGCAATCGACGACGTACGCGGACAGCGGCACCGGAACCGGGCGGACCGGCACGGTGCCCTTGTTGCCGCGGCCGCGAAGGCCGCCGAGCGAGGGAATGGCAGGCATGGGATCTCCTGGTGTCGTGCGTGGTCGTGCGAGACGACGGACCAGGGGCGGAAATGCGTCCGCCCGGCGACACACCAGCGTTCCCGGGGGGAGAGAAGGCCTACCGAGAGATGAGCCGGCCGGCCGGTGAGGTGGGAACGCTGGGACTACTAGGGAGCGGACTATCGCCACTACTCATCGGGTTCCTCACCTCCTTCGGGCCGGGTGCGACAGTGGTGGGGCTCGCGTTGACGCGCGAACACCGATGGTTGAGGGTACTCCTCACTACGGATGCGTGTCGTACCAGCCTCACGCGGTGTTACGCGACTAGGAGAGACGAGTGCAGTTCGGTCGGTACTACGAGGAGTTCGAGGTCGGTGCGGTCTACAAGCACTGGCCGGGCAAAACGGTCAGCGAATACGACGACCACCTGTTCTGCCTGATCACCATGAACCACCACCCGCTGCACCTCGACGCGCACTACGCGGAAGAGACGACCGACTTCGGCAAGAACGTCGTCGTCGGCAACTACGTCTACTCGCTGCTGCTCGGGATGTCGGTGCCCGACGTCTCCGGCAAGGCCATCGCGAACCTCGAGGTCGAATCGCTCAAGCACGTCAAGCCGACCTTCCACGGCGACACGATCTACGGCGAGACCGAGGTGCTCGACAAGACGCCGTCGAAGTCCAAGGACGACCGCGGCGTCGTGTACGTCGAGACGCGCGGCTACAAGCAGGACGGCCTGATCGTGTGCACTTTCCGGCGGAAGGTGATGGTGCCGAAGCGCTCGTACGGGGAGACTCGGGGCGGGGAGCAGCCGGGCCGGCCGGTGCCGCACGAATGAGGCTCTGATGGACCTGGACAGGATCAAGGGGATACTCCGCAAGTTCGCGGAAGTCGAGGCCCGCGGGGTCTCGCCGCTGTACGAACACCTGGCACTGCAGGCCGCCGCGGACGACGACGTCGCGGGGCTGCTGTCGGTCGCGCGCGACGGCGAGGTGCGCGGGACGCTGCTGATGGCGGTCGCACACCGCCTCGTGCAGGCCGACCCCATCCACCCGCTCTCGCGTTACTACCCGTCGCTGGGCGGCTTCGACGGCGTCGACTCGGAGACCTGGCCGCTGTTCCGGTCGTTCCTGCTGGAGCGGTCCGAGAAGGCCCGTGCCCTGATTTCGGCGCGCTACACCCAGACGAACGAGGTCCGCCGGGCGGCGTTGCTGTACCCGGGCGTCGCGCGGGCGGCCCGCGAAGCGGGCGGGAAGGTTTCGCTGCTGGAGGTCGGCTGCAGCGCGGGGTTGCTGCTGGGCCTGGACCGGTTCGGCTACCGCTACCAGTGCGACGGCGGCGACCAGCTGACGGCGGGACCGGCCAAGGCGGCGGTGGGGTTGCACTGCGCGCTCGACCTGGCGCCGGGCGCGGTGGTGCCGAAGCTGCCGAAGAAGCTGGCGCTGCTCGACCGGGCGGGCCTCGACCGGGCACCGGTGGACCTGTCGGACGAGGACGAGCTGGCGTGGCTGGAGGCGTGCGTCTGGGCCGACCAGCCGGACCGCATCAGGCTGTTGCGCACCGCGGCGGCCGAGCAGTCGAAGCACCGGCCGCGGTTGATCACCGGGGACGGGGTCGACGACCTGGCTCCGGCGGCGGAGTCGCTGGACGGGCCGCTGGTGGTGCTGACGAGCCACGCACTGGCGTACTTCCCGGCCGAGAAGCGGGCGGCGTTCGTCTCGGCGTTGGCCGAGCTGGCTTCTTCGCGGCCGGTGTGGTGGGTTTCGGAGGAGTTCTACGGGGCCGGGCTGGAGCTTGTCCTGCCGGGCCGCGACGACCTCTCGGGCGCCGACGGGCTCGCGGCACTGGGCGTGGTGCGGTGGGAAGACGGGAAGGCGGAGGCGCACGCGTTGGCTCGGACCGCGCCCCACGGGCAGCGGATGACCTGGTTGCCGCTGTAGTCAGGCCTCCGGGAGCGCATTCCAGTCGCGGAGAGTGACGTAGAGGAGCTCCACGAGCTCCCCGGCGGCTTCCAGCGCGGCAAGGTCTGCCGCATCGGACCAACGCGCCTCCGATGCGTCGTCACCAGCGGTGAGAACGCCGCCCTCGACCTCGCAGGCGTAGTCGAAGATTTCGTACGGCCCCCGCCGTACCGTTCCGACCAGTGTGCCCGGAATCACGTCCAGCCCGGTCTCCTCGAAAAGCTCCCGGACCACGGCCTCTTTGTCCGTTTCGCCCGGTTCGACTCGGCCGCCCGGCAGCGACCATTGCCCCGAACCGGGGTTGTTCAAGCGCCGGATGAGCAGCAAACGGCCGTACGGGTCGAACGCGATCCCGCCGACACAGCGGATCGTGGTGCTGGTGAGGCCCTCCATGTCCCGAAGGGTAGACGTTACCGAGGTGAAAACCGATGTCCTATACACGGAGAGTAGCCGTACGGTACACTTCGGACCGCGTGCTGACCCAAGCGCGGGACTTCCCTCCCCTGCGCCTGTTCAGTGCGGTACAACGTAAAACGTCAGGTTCTCTGCTGTTGTCCGGTGTCACCGTAAGAGACGGGATTTGATCGCGGTGAACGTGAAGAAGATTGCGGGCCTCGCCGGTATCGCATTGGTGCTGTTCTTCGTCATCGCCCAGCCTGGGCAGGCTGCCGGCCTCGTCGGCAACATCATCGACTTCCTCCGCAGCTCGGCCGAATCGGTGATCACCTTCGTCAGCAGCGTGTTCAAGGGCTGATCGCGGGGTTACCCTCGAACCATGTTCGCGCCACGCGACCCCGACGAGTACCTCCTCGACACCGAGCGGCGGGTCATCCGGATCCGCCGCCACTGGGCGGTGCTGCTGTGGGACACCTTCGAGGCGGCCGCCCTGCTGGCCGTCTGCGTCCTGGTGTCCTACCTGCTGCCGCCGGCGCTGTACATCGGCCAGAACATCCTCTGGTACGTCGCGCTGCTCGTCGTCCTGCGGTTCGCCTACGTGGTGATGGAGTGGTGGGTCGAACGCCTGGTGGTCACCGACAAGCGGTTCGTCATGACCACCGGGGTGTTCACCACCAAGGTGCTGATGATGCCGATCAGCAAGGTCACCGACCTCAGCTACGTCCGCACGGCCACCGGCCGCATGATGGGCTACGGCACGATGGTGGTCGAGTCCGCCGGTCAGATCCAGGCGCTGAACAAGATCGACTTCCTGCCGCGGCCCGAAGAGTTCTACGACACGATCTCCGAGCTGGTCTTCGGCGACAAGCAGAAGCAGGCCGAACGCTTCTCGATGATCAAGGCCCAGCGGGCCGCCCGGGGCAAGAAGCCAGTCGGCTGAGCCGTCCCGCCGCGCGTGTGACGTAGCGCATCGTCGACAATGGACACGATGCGCATCGACCTGCACGCCCACTCCACCGCTTCCGACGGCACCGACACGCCGGCCGGGCTCGTCGCCGCGGCCGCGAAAGCCGGGCTCGACGTCGTCGCGATCACCGACCACGACACCACCGCGGGCTGGGCGCCCGCCTCCGAAGCGGTGTCACCCGGCCTGACGCTGGTCCCCGGCGCCGAGCTGTCCACGGTGTCGATCGACCCCGGGACCGGCCGGCAGATCAGCGTCCACCTGCTCGCCTACCTCTTCGACCCGACGTCCGAGCCCATCGTCACCGAGCAGACCCGGCTGCGGCTCGAGCGCCGCACGCGGCTGCGGCGGATGGCCGAGCGGATGGCCGCCGACGGCCTCCCGATCGACGCCGACGAGATCTTCGGCCTGCTGCCCGAGGACTCCCCGCCCGGGCGTCCCCACCTGGCCCAGGCGCTGGTCCGGGCCGGGCTGGTCAAGTCCGTCGACGAGGCCTTCGCCGACTACCTCAGCCCCCGTCGCGGGTACTACGTCGCCCGCCGTGACACGCCGGTCGAGGAAGCCATCGACATGATCGCCGCGGCCGGCGGCGTCACGGTGATCGCGCACCCCTTCGCCTTCAGCCGCGGTGCCACGATCAGCGAGGACACCCTCGCCGGGCTGGCCGCGCGCGGGCTCACCGGCGTCGAGGCCGACCACCCCAACCACGACGCGCCGACGCGCGCCCGCACCCGCGAGCTGGCCGGCGAACTCGGCCTGCTCGTCACCGGGTCCAGCGACTACCACGGCACCAACAAGACGATCGCGCTCGGCGAGTGCACCACCGACCCCGGGCAGTTCGAGGAACTCGCTTCGCGTGCGTCGGGGTTCCAGGTCGTGAAGGGCTGAGATGGCGCTCTTCGACGCGAAACTGTTCATGAGTGCGACGATCACCCTGATCGTCATCATGGACCCGCCCGGCACCGTACCGGTGTTCCTCAGCCTCGTCGGCCGCAAGCCGGTGGCGACCCGGGCGCGCGCCGCCCGGCAGGCCGTCCTGGTGTCGCTGCTGGTCATCAGCCTGTTCGCGGTCGCGGGCCAGGCGATCCTGGCCTACCTCGGCATCGGCATCCCCGCGCTGCAGGGCGCGGGCGGCCTGCTGCTCCTGCTGATCGCGCTGCAGCTGCTCACCAGCAACGGCCACGAAACCGAGGCGGCGGCCGAGGACGTCAACGTCGCGCTCGTGCCGCTCGGCACCCCGCTGCTGGCCGGGCCGGGCGCGATCGCCGCGACCATCGTGTTCGTCCGGCAGGCCGACGGGCACATCGGCGCGTACATCGCCCTGGCGCTCGCGATCGTCACGACCCACTTCGTCATCTACCTCTGCATGCGCTACTCCGGCCTCGTCATCCGGCTGATCAAGGAAAGCGGCATCACGCTGCTGGCCAAGGTGGCCGGCCTGCTGCTCGCGGCCATCGCCGTGGAGCTCGTCGCGAACTCCGTCCGCGGGTTCATCTCCGGCGCCGGCTGACCGGTGCGCTGAGACGCCCACCCGGGTTGTCCTGCCGGACAGGATCCACCCGGTCCGTTGACATCGTTGGCACCGCTCCCGCAGCCTGAAGCTCAGCTCAGCGTTTGAAACGATTCAACCGCCTTGCGGAGGCCTCGATGAAGTGGCTCAGAGCAGTCCTGTCGATCACGGTGCTGGTGGCGAGCGGCGTGGTCGCCGCGCCCGCCGACGCCGCGCCCGGCTGGCAGAAGTACGTCGTCGCACCGGCGAGCCGGGACGTCCGGCCGGTGAAGGTGCTGTCCACCACCGGAGACGTCACGAACCCGGACGGCCTGCTCGGTCGCGGAGTGGCGACGTTCAAGCGGCAGGCGCCGCCGCCGAAGCCGATGTGGCCCGCGGGCACCACCGCGGCCGCGTCGTCGTTCCACGCGCCGAACAACGGCGGGAACGGCCAGCCTCGCACCTACGTCCCCGGCAACGCCGTCGACGGCAACACGGAGACGTTCTGGAACGACGACACGATCGGCGCCTACCCCGACGTCCTGACGATCACCGCGGGCGCGCCGGTCGCGCTGCCCGGCGTCACCATTTTGTCCAATGTGGACGGCGTGCCACAGGACTTCACGGTCGAGGTCCTGGACGCGGGCGCGTGGCGGGTGGCCGCCACGGTCAGCGGCAACACGGCCGTGCAGCGGGCGGTCACCTTCGACCGGCCGGTGACGGCCGCGCAGGTCCGGATCACCGTGACCAAGGACCAGAACACCCCGTCCGGGGAGTTCAGCCGCGTCGCCGAGGTGTGGCCCGGCGTGGTCGCCGACCCGCCGGTGCCGACCGCCGTCGTCGACTTCGGCAAGGTTGTCGCGGGCTACCCGAAGATCGCGTTCGCGGGCGCGTCGGCGAACCGGCCGGGCGTCCGGCTGGCGTTCTCGGAGACCCTGCAGTACCTGGGCGAACGGTCCGACTTCACCCGCTCGGACTTCTCCGGCGGGCCGGGCACCGACCAGTACGCCGTGCCTTCGGCGCCGACGGTGTGGCGGGACACCAAGGGCTGCGCTTCGGGCACGCAGGTGTGCGCGGACGGCCTGCACGGCTTCCGCTACCTGCGGATCAGCCTCGACGCGCTGGCGTCGGACGCGCCGTTGGCCCAGCCGTCCGGTGAGGTGCGGATCAGCGGCGTCTCGCTCGACTTCACGCCGTTCCTCGGCACGCCGTCGACCTACCGCGGCTGGTTCGAGTCGTCCGACGAAGACCTCAACAAGTACTGGTACGCGGCGTCCTACACGAACGAGCTCGGCATGGACACCTTCCGGGAGTCCGATGTGGACCCCCGCGGCGCGTTCTCGCCGTCGCTGGACGGGAAGCTGGTGCTGCACGACGGCGCGAAGCGCGACCGGGATCCGTACGTCGGCGACGTCGCGGTCTCCGGCCTGACCCAGTACCTGACGCACCAGGACGGCACGGCGGCGAAGAACGTCCTCGCCGACCTGGCCGACCACCAGCGCGCGGACGGCTGGATCCCGCCCGCGTCGATCAACGGCTACACGCTGCCGCTGTTCGACTATCCGCTCTGGTGGGTGACTTCGAGCTGGGACTACGTCCTCTACACGGGCGACACCGCGTACGCGACTTCGTACTACTCGCACCTCGTGAAGACGCTCGACAGCTGGTATCCGTCGGTGACCGATTCGCGCGGGTTGCTCGCGAAGGGCCTCAACGGCACCGGCGGTTACGGCGACTACGCGTTCCTGCCGCGTACGGGCGAAGTGACGTACTACAACGCGTTGTACGTCCGGGCGCTTCAAGGCGCTGCCGGCCTGGCGCGCGCAACGGGGCACCCGGCCGACGCGGATCGATGGCTCTCGCGCGCTTCGGGCGTCTCGGCGGCGGTGAACCAGTACCTGTGGGACCCGGCGGCGGGCGCGTACCTCGACTCGGCGACGGGCGCGGTGCGGCACGGCCAGGACGGCAACAGCCACGCGATCCTCGCCGGGATCGCTTCGCCCGCGCAGGCCACTTCGGCGCTGGCGCGGCTCGCGGCGGGTGCGCTGCCGTACGGGAACCCGTTCATGGACAACGACACTTTGGTCGGCGACGGCACGAAGCGCGTGTACGCGTTCACGTCGTTCCCCGAGCTGCAGGCGCGGTTCAGGACCGGGCAGACGGCGTCCGCGATCGACCAGATCAAGCGGATGTACGGCTGGATGGCCACGCACGACCCGGGCATCACGGCCTGGGAGGGCATCGGCGAGGGCGGCTCGCACTACGAGCAGGGCTACACCTCGGCCGCGCACGGCTGGTCGACCGGGGTCGTACCGGCGCTGACGAACGAGCTGCTGGGCGTCTCGCCGACGTCGCCGGGCTTCGCGACGTGGACGGTTTCGCCGCATCCGGGCCCGGTTTCGTGGGCGCGGGGAGCGGTGCCGACGCCGAAGGGCGCGTTGTCGGCTTCGTGGTCTCAGCAGGGGCCGGTGTTTTCGCTGACGGTGAGCGCGCCGCGGGGAACGTCCGGCTCGCTGGTGGTGCCCGAGGGTCGGCTCGTGCTGCTGGACGGGCGTCCGCTGCGCGCCGCGGGGCCGCTGACGGTGTCCGGCGGGACGCACACCGTGCTCGTCGTGCGGTAGCCGGGCTTTCCGCGCGGGGCCGGCTCGCCCCGCGCGGAAAGTGTCGGTGGTACTGCGTAGCGTGGGCGGAGTGAAGGACCAGATGGGCTTCGACTTCGGCGTGGCGCAACCGGTGCGGCTCACGAAGGTCTCGCCGGCGCGGCTGGCGACCTTCGACGACTGCCCACGCCGGTACAGGCTCGCGTACCTCGAACGGCCGACCCCGCAGCGCACCGGGCCGTGGGCGCACAGCACGCTGGGCGCGGTGGTGCACAACGCGCTGCGGGCGCTGTTCGACCTGCCCGTGCTCAAGCGGGTGCCGCAGCGCGCGGTGGCGCTGGTGTCCGAGTTCTGGAAGGACGCGGGCTTCGAGAGTGACGAGCAGGCGGCGCGGTACCGGGCGCGGGCCAAGGGGTGGGTGGCGGAGTACGTCGAGGACAACGATGTTTCGCACGATCCGGTGGGCCTGGAGCGCTGGGTGTCGGCGCCGGTGAGCTCGACGCCGGGGGAGCGGCCGTCGATGATCATCGAGGGCCGCGCGGACCGGATCGACGCGCGTGAGGGCGCGCTGGTGATCGTGGACTACAAGACGGGACGCCGGCCGCCGGACGAGTACGAGGCCCGGGCGTCGCAAGCGCTTGCGCTGTATGCGGTGGCGGGGGCGCGGACGTTGCGGATGCCGTGCACGACGGCGGAGCTGCACCACCTGCCGACGGGCACGATCGCGGCGGCGGAGCACACCCCGGAGAGCTTGCAACGGCACCTGCAACGCGCGGAAGAGACCGCCGGAGACCTGCGGCTGGCCACGGATACCCTGGACGCGGGCGGCGACGGGGACGTGCTGTTCCCGCCTCGCCCGGACCGGCGGTGCGCCTGGTGCGACTTCAGGCCGAGCTGTGCGGCGGGCCAGGAGGCGGCCCCGGCGGCGCAGCCCTGGGACCTGCTCGCGCCCTGAACGGGAGGGAACGTGGCTTCACCGGACACCGACGAACTGGCGACGGTCCCGCTGCCCGCGGGACAGCCCGGAGCCGAGCAGGTGCCGAGCCGCAGAGCGGCGCCGGAGGCCCGGGACGAGGCCGGCGAGGTGCGCCAGGAGGGCTCCGAGACGGCGCCGCGCGAGGCACACAGTGCGGCCGGCGAGCCGGCCGTGGAACAGATCCGGACGGCTGCCCAGCCCGGGGCGCTCGGTGCGGCCGACGAGCCGACGGTGGAGCAGGAGCGGGTCGCACCCGAGCGGATCGACCCGGCGGAGAGCGCCCCGAGCGTCGAGGCGAGTGCGTCGCTCGGGCCCGCGAAAGCCCGTGGCCGCTGGTGGCGCGGGTTCACCGGCTCCCTGGCGGCCGGGCTCACGGTCCTCGCCCTCGGCGTGCTCGTGGTAGCGGGCATCTGCCTGTTCACAGGCGCCCCCGGTCCCGGCGCGACCCTGCTGGTCGGCCACCCGATGGCGGCGGCCCTGGCCCTGCTGGCTCAGCGAGTCGCCGACCGCCGCAACGGTCCCCCGGCGGTCGGCGCGGGCCTGGCGGTGGTCCTGTTCACGGTCTCCGCGCTGACCCTCTTCTGGCTCACCTGACCCGGCTCCCGCCCTGGAGCACGCGAGTCGCGCCCCTCCGCACGCAAAGGCCGCTCGATCACGCGTGCCTGGATGGACGACACGTGTGCACAGACGGACGACACGCGTGCCTGGATGGACGACACGCGGACGACACGCTCGTCGGGGCTACTTCAGGGCGGTGAGAACCGGGCCGCGCTGCTCGAGCAGGACCGGGCCGGCCGCGGCCAGGCGGACCACTCCCGTGTAGCCGCGGCGCTCGACGCCCACCGTGCGGATCGTTGATCCGTCGTTCTCGTTCAGCACCGCCAAGCCGCCCTTGATCGGGACCACCAGCTGCTGGGCGTACGTGACTCCCGGGCCCATCGCGCTGCTCAGCGTCCAGCGCGGCGACAGGTCGTCGCGGGACAGAGCCAGCACCTTCGACCCGCTGAACCAGTACATGTTCTGGGCCGTCTGGGTCGTTGCCTCGACTCCCGACGGCGGGTCGGCCGCCAGGTCTCCGGCCGGGACGTCCAGCGGGTACGCCGCGCGCTGGGTGCCGTCGCCGTTGAACGTCACCAGGAGCTTCTGGTCCGGGAGGACCACCGCCGTCAGGTCGCCCGACATCGCGATCACGCGGGCGCGCTTGCCCGCCAGCACCGAACTGAAGCTGACCTGCGGCTCGTCGTCCTTCTCCGGGGCCGCCTTGTACACCGTCAGGCGGTCGGCCGGGTCGCCCGGGCAGCGCTCGATCACGCCGATCTTGCCCGACGCCGCCGCGACCGTGCCGTACGTGCAGCCGGTGCGGGGCTGTTTGCCCGCGTTGACCAGCGCCGGGACCTGGCCGTACTCGGCGCTCTGCACCAGGTCGTCGCGCCACGTCGTGAGGAGGCTCTTGCCCGCGGCGGTCACGTGCGAGCCGTCGTCGACCAGCTGGGTGCCCAGCTCCGCGTTGCCGTTGCGCTGCGCCGTGATCCGGCCCGTGCCCGGGTCCAGCTGCGTGACCTCGCTGCAGTTGCGGCTCTTGTGGTAGACGGCGTTCAACCGCCCCCACACCTGGTCCAGCGTGCACAACGGCAGGTCACGCGAGTAGTGCCAGCGGATCTGCCCGGTCAGCGGGTCGCGGGTGGCGACCTCGCCGCCGTCCGCCGTGGCCACCGATTCGCCGGCCACGACCGGGATCGGCGTCGCGCCGCTGGGGGCGCTCCAGATCTCGGAGAGGGATCCCGGCACCTTGTCCGGGGCCGCGGGCAACGGCGGGGGCGGGGCCGCCTCGGTCCGGTCGGTGGCCGCGCTGTCGCTCGTCGCGCCGATGACCAGCGCGACGGCGACCACGACCACCGCGATCAGGGCGGCGATCACCCGGTCCCGCCCGCGGTTCCAAGGCGAACGACGCGCCTTGACCCGCGGGGCGGGCGGAGTGCTCTCGGGAGTGTCTTCGAGTACGTCCTCGGACCCGTAGGCAGGCGTCTCTTCAGCCGCCTTCTCGACGTCGCTCACGTACCCGAACCCCCGATGGAGAAGCCTCAGTCTGCCGAAGCAGGTGTATCAGAAGTCGCGGCCGGACGGCGACGGCGGCGTCGGCGAGCCGGACGCTCGGCGTTCTCGCCGGCCTCCTTTTCGACGGCCGGGCCGGTTGCCTCCGGGGCGTTGCCGCTGCGGGTGCGGCGGCGGCTCCGGGTGCGGCCCTCCGACGACGCGGGTGCCTCGGCGTCCGGCGAAGCGGACGCGGCGGCGTTGTCCGCGGCCTCGACCTCTTCGGCCGCCCGCGAGCCTCCGCGGGTGCGCTTGCGCGGGGTCCGGGCGCGCTTGCGCGGCGCGTCTTCCTCCGGCGCGGCGGCCTCGCCGGTCCGGCCACGGCCGCGGCCACGCTTCTTGCCACCCAGGTCCTCTTCCTCCTCGGCGGCCAGGCCCGCACGGGTGCGGTTGGCCAGCGGCAGCCGGCCCTTCGTGCCCTCCGGGATGCCCAGGTCCTCGAACAGGTGCGGCGACGACGAGTACGTCTCCACCGGCTCCGGCTTGTCGAGGCCGAGGGTGTCCGAGATCAGCTTCCAGCGCGGCATCTCGTCCCAGTCGACGAGGGTGACCGCGACCCCGGTGCGGCCCGCGCGGCCGGTGCGGCCGATGCGGTGGACGTAGGTCTTCTCGTCGTCCGGGCACTGGTAGTTGATGACGTGGGTGACGTCGTCGATGTCGATGCCGCGGGCGGCGACGTCGGTCGCGACCAGGACGTCGACCTTGCCGGAGCGGAACGCGCGCAGCGCCTGCTCGCGCGCGCCCTGGCCCAGGTCACCGTGCACGGCGGCGGCCGCGAAGCCGCGCTCGACCAGGTCGTCGGCCACCTTCTGGGCGGTGCGCTTGGTGCGGCTGAAGATCATCGTCAGGCCGCGGTCGGCGGCCTGCAGCACGCGGGCGATCACCTCGGGCTTGTCCATCGAGTGCGCCCGGTAGACGAACTGGGTGGTGCGCTCGTGGATCGCGCTCGCGTCGTTTTCCTCGGCGCGGATGTGCGTCGGCTGCCGCAGGAAGGTGCGGGCCAGCGTGATGATCGGGCCGGGCATGGTGGCCGAGAACAGCATGGTCTGCCGCTCGTCCGGCACCATCCGGAGGATGCGCTCGATGTCGGGCAGGAAGCCCAGGTCGAGCATCTCGTCGGCCTCGTCGAGCACCAGGCCGCGGACCTTGCCCAGCACCAGGTGCTGCTGCTCGGCCAGGTCGAGCAGCCGGCCCGGGGTGCCGATCACGACGTCGATGCCCTTGCGGAGCGCCTCGATCTGCGGCTCGTACGGGCGGCCGCCGTAGATGGCCAGCGTGCGGATGCCCAGGTGCTTGCCGGCGCCCTTGAGGTCGTTGGCGACTTGGATGCACAGCTCGCGGGTCGGCACCACGACCAGCACCTGCGGGGTGCCGTCGCCGGGGACCTGCACGCGGTGCAGCAGCGGGACGCCGAAGCCCAGCGTCTTGCCCATGCCGGTGCGGGCCTGGCCGATGAGGTCGTCGCCGGCCATCGCGAGCGGCAGCGTGAGCTCCTGGATCGCGAAGGTCCGCTCGATGCCGGCCTCGCCGAGCGCCTTGACGATCTCCGGCTTGACGCCGAAGGACGCGAAGGTCGGGGCTTCGGGCTCGACCTCGACGCCCGCCTGCAGCGGGTGCGAGGTGTCGAGCGCGGCCGGGCCGGTCTCGCTGTGCTCCAGCACGACGGCGGGGGTCTGTTCGGTTGTGGGAATTTCTGCGGTCAGGGTGATCGCCTCTCTCGTGACCAGCGCGCACAGCCGTGGGTCCGCTCGACACTCGACCGGGAGTAAACCCTGGTCCCTGGCGCTGGTCTTCAAGCGCGGAACCGGTCCGCCCCGGGAATGCCGGAAGAGGCGTGCACGCACATTGCAGTACGTCGGCAAGCCGCGTGACCTGCCTGTTCCCGACGCCGGTATGGCGTACGGAAGCTTGATATCGGACGCCAGTGTACCTGGTCAGCAGTTTTTCGACAGTACCCGGCGCGCCGGAACCAGTGTGATCGGTCTCGTCCCGCCACGCCCGGGTGCTTCGGCGATACCCTGCCCCCGTGACCGAGCCCAAAGAGATCTCCGAAGGCGTAGTAGACCTTCTGGGTGTGATCGCCTACCTCGAACTGTCCGCGTTCGACCGGCTGGCGGAGGACGCGCACAGCGCTCCCACGCTGGCCGGCCGTGCCGCGCTGGCGACCATGGCGGCCGCCGAGATCGGTCACTACGGGCTGCTCGCCCAGCACCTGGCCGCCCACGACGTCAAGATCGAAGACGCGATGACGCCGTTCGTGGCGCAGGTCGACGCCTGGCACGCTTCGACGCCCCCGAAGTCGTGGCTGGAGTCGCTGGTCAAGGCCTACGTCGGCGACGGGCTCGCCGCCGACCTCTACCGGGAGATCGCCAGCTGGCTCGACCCGGAGACGAAGGACCTGGTGCTGACCGTGCTGGCCGACACCGGCCACTCGGCCTTCGCCGAACGCGAGGTCGCGGCCGGCATCGAGGCCGACCCCAAGTCCCGCGACAAACTCGCCCTGTGGGGCCGCCGCCTGCTCGGGGAGGCCCTGACCCAGGCCCAGTACGTCGTCGCCGAGCGCGACGGGCTGGCCGAGCTCATCATCAGCGGCTCGGGCGACCTCTCCGGAATTGCCGCGCTGTTCCGGCGGTTGCAACAGGGGCACACGAAGCGCATGCAGGCGCTCGGCCTGGGCTGAACCCGATGGAGTACCCGGAAGTGACGACGCGGTCGGGCGCGGACATGCGCCACCGGAACGAGCCGGTTCGGTTAGCCTTGGCCGGCACATCCCTTACGAATTTCCAGCGGAGGTCCCACGTGGAGGTCAAGATCGGCATCAAGGACACGCCGCGCGAGCTGGTGGTGTCCAGTGGCCAGTCTCCCGAAGAGGTGGAGAAGCTGGTCGCCGAGGCCCTGACGGCCGGTGACGGGCTCTTCCGCATCAACGACGAGAAGGGGCGCAAGTACATCGTCCCCTCCGACCGCATCGCGTACGTCGAGATCGCCCCCTCCGACGTCCGCAAGGTCGGCTTCGGCGTCGGCGACTGACCCACAGCCCTGATCCGCGAAGGCCGCCTCGGGACGTTCCCGGGGTGGCCTTCGCGTGCTCGGAGGGTTCACCGGATTGTGGTGTTCTGCTTGGAGTGTCGCTTTTCCGCCGCTTAGCTTCGGCCGGTGACCACTCTCGAACCGACCGCCGTCGCGGATCTCGTGCGGAGCACCCTCGCCGGGCACAAGTCGCTGTTCCTCGCCACTTCCGGCAGCACTGGGCCGTGGGTCGGCGGGGTGTACTTCGCCGAAAGCGGCGAGTTCACGCTGAACCTCGTGCTCGAGGACCGCGGCCGGACCCTCTCCGCCATCCGGGAGAACCCGCTGGTCTCGGTCGTGGTCTCGACCGGCTCGCCGATGCAGGCGTTCCTGCAGGCCCAGGCGTCCGCCGAAATCGTCGCCGGCGACGAGGACACGCGGGTGCGCGAGCTGCTCGTCGCCAAGGTCCCGGAGGCCGCGCCCTTCCTGGCGGCACCGGTCACGGCGGTCCGGCTGAGCGTGCGGAAGTGGCGGGCCACGGACATCGCGAACGGCCTGCTGCCGGGCGTGGAGCTGCCGGCCCCCCGCCTGCCCTGACGCTCAGGCGTTGAGTTCCTCGAGCGTCGTCGGGACGTGGAACGGCGGCGTGCTCGTGCCCGTGATCCGGTAGCGGCCCCACGGGTCCGGGTCGGACAGTTCGCCCTTGGCCGAATGCGAGCCCGCCCGAATGGAAACGGCCTTCTTCTTGCCACCCGCCAGGCGGGTCAGCTCCTCGTTCACCGCCACCCGGCCGTACCAGCGGTAATAGCCGTCGATCGGCTGGAAGTAGCCGCGCAGCTCGACCGTCACCGGCAGCGAAACGCCGTCGACCTCCAGGGTCGCCTCGCCGCTGTAGCCGTCTTCGTCGTGCTCGCTCATGACGTTTCCTCCAACGACTCCGTGGTGCGGCCCAGCTGGACCACCTTGTTGGCTTCCAGGGGCAGGTTCGGGTCGATGACGACGCCGTTCTGGCGGGTCAGCCCGTCGATGGCCGCCCAGATGATCTGGGTCAGGTACTCGACGACCGCGTCGCGGCTCATCGAGCGGCGGTCCAGCCACCACTCGCCGGTGTTCTGGACCATGCCGACGATGCCGTGCGCCCACGGCTCGGCCGCGCCCGAATCCATGTTGAACATCCGCATGTAGTCGCCGAGCAGCGCCGTCAGCGCCGTCGCGATCAGTTCCTTGTCCTCGGCCACGACGTCCGACGACACCGGCTTCTCCGGCCGTCCGTGCGCCAGCAGCCGATACAGGTTCGGGTGCTCCTCGATCACGGTGAAGAACGCGTCCAGCGCCATCCGGATCCGCGGCACCGGCGCCAGTTCGGCGTTGATCGCCGGGATCAGCCGCTCGAAGAGGATTTCCGTGCCGCGCTGGCCGAGCGCGACGTACAGGTCGGCTTTGTCGTCGAAGTGCCGGTACAGCACCGGCTTGGTGACGCCCGCCTCCGCGGCGACGTCCTCCATGCCCAGGTCCGGGCCGTGCGTGTCGAGCGCCCGCAGCGCGGCCTCGACGAACTCCTTGCGCCGGGCGATCCGGTGCTTGCGCCACCGGTCGCGCCGGGCGTCGCCGGTCGCCTCCTCGCCGCGGGAGGACCTGCTGGACGGCTTGCCGGAGCGCTTGACACGTTCGATCACGAGAGTCATGCTACGCACAGGTAACTGTTACCTCAAGTTACATGTCGCGGAAGGGGTGCCGGCAATGACGCGGACGCTGAAGGAACCGGATCGCGAAAAGACCGCGGACCGCCTGCTGAAGTCGTCGGCGAACAAGTTCTACGACCCCGACGTCGACATCGACTGGACCGCGCCGCTGGTCGAGGGCAAGCGGTTCATCCTCGACGAGCGTTCCTCGCTCTACGGCACGGAGCTCTGGGAGAAACTGACCCCGGAGCAGCGCATCGAGCTGGGCAAGCACGAGGTCGCGAGCGTCGCCACCACCGGCCTGTGGTTCGAGATCCTCCTGATGCAGATGCTGCTCAAGGAGGTCTACGAGCAGGACCCGACGTCCGCGCACGCCCAGTTCGCGCTCACCGAGATCGCCGACGAATGCCGGCATTCGACGATGTTCGCGCGGATGGCCTCGCGGATCGGCTGCCCCGCCTACGGCCCGGTGCCGTGGCTGCGGCGCCTGGCGAAGCTCATGCCGACGATCTCCTACGGCCCGGCGCGCTACGGCGCGATCCTGGTCGCCGAGGAAGTGCTGGACCGGCTGCAGCGGGAGCAGATGAACGACGAAGGCGTCCAGCCGCTGGTCCGGATGGTCAACCGGATCCACGTCCTGGAAGAGGCCCGGCACGTCACCTTCGCCCGCGAAGAGGTCACACGCGGCATGGCGAAGCTGTCGAAGGCCGAGATCGGCTACCAGCAGTTCATCATCGCGGTCATCTCGTACTTCGTGACGCGGGCGTTCATCAACCCGGACGTCTACAAGGCGGTCGGCATCCGGCCGCGCGACGGCGTCGAGGCGGCGCTGAACAACCCGCACTGGCAGGGGACGATCGCGTGGGCGGGGGAGAAGATCATGCCGTTCCTCGAGGAGTCCGGCCTGGTCGGGCTGCCCGGGAAGTACTTCTGGCGCAAGTCGTTCCTGCTCCCGGCGGGCCGGTGACGACCGCGTCGCGGCTGCGGAACCCGTCGGCCGCGCACCGGTTCGTCGCCGGCGACGGCGCCGCGCTGCACGTCGCGGAGTCCGGGCCGGCCGGCTCCGATGGCCCTCCGGTGACGCTGGTGCTCGTCCACGGCTGGACGCAGGACCACCGGACGTGGGACTTCGTGCTCCCGCACCTCGACCCCGGCCTGCGCGTGCTGCGCTACGACCTGCGTGGCCACGGCGGTTCGGCGCCGGCCCGGCGCGGCGGCGCCACGATCGCCCGGCTCGCCGACGACCTCGCCGAGCTGATCGCCGACCGCGTCCCGGCGGGGCCGCTGGTCGTGGCCGGGCACTCGATGGGCGGCATGACGCTGATGGTGCTCGCGGAACGCCACCCTTCGCTGGTGGCTTCGCGGCTGGCGGGCGCGGCGTTCGTCGCGACGTCGTCCGGGGACATGGACCAGCTGACGCTCGGGTTCCCCGGGGTGGTCGGCCGGAGCGTGACCCGCTTCGAGCCGCGGGTGGCGCGGCTGCTGGCCCGGTTGCGGTCGGACACGCTGCGCCTGCGGCCGGGCCTGGTCCGCTCGGGTGCCCGGCGGCTGGTGTTCGGTGATCGCCCGGGGCGTGCGCAGGTGGACAGCGTCGTCGAGCAGCTGCTGTGCGCGCACCCGGCGAGCGCGGGGATGTTCCTGGACGCGATCGCGGCCCACCGCGGCGTCGGCGGCCTGGGCGCGTTGTGCGACGTGCCGTCGGTGGTGCTGGCGGGGGAGAAGGACCGGCTGTGCCCGCTGCCGCACGCGAAGGTGATCGCGGACGAGCTGCCGCACGCGGAGTTCGTGCGTTACCCGGGCGCCGGGCACATGCTCCCGCAGGAGCGCCCCTTCGAAGTGGCGCGCCGCATCTCGGTCCTGGTCCGGCTGGCCGCTCGCTGACGGCGGCGCTTTCACGTGAAAGCGCCGCCTCGTGCGTCAGCCGTCCTTGAGGGGGAAGCCACCGCCGATGCCGCGCCAGGCGAGGTTGGCCGTCAGGGCCACCGCTTCCTCGCGGCTCATCGACTGGTGGTGGGCCAGCCAGAACCGGGCGCTGACCTGGCTCATCCCGACCAGGCCGACCGCCAGCAACCGCGCCTTGTCCTCGTCGAGGCCCGCGTCCGCGGTGATCGTCTCCGTGATCGCGTCCACGCTCGCCGACGTCGCGCGGTCGACCGCTTCCTGGACCGCCGGCTCGCCGCGCAGGTCGGACTCGAACACCATCCGGAACGCGCCCGCGTCCTCGCTGACGAAGTCGAAGAACGCGCCGACCGTCGCCGGGACGCGCTGCTTGTTCTCCGTCGTCGAGTCCAGTGCGTTCTGGACGCGCTTGACCAGTTCGTCGACGTGGCTCTCCAGCAGCGCGATGTACAGGTCCAGCTTGCCGGGGAAGTGCTGGTACAGCACCGGCTTCGAGACGCCCGCGACCTCGGCGATCTCGTCCATCGCGGCGGCGTGGTAGCCGTTCTCGGCGAAGACCCGCTGCGCCGCGGCGAGGAGCTGAGCCCGGCGCTCGGTCCGGGGCAGCCGCACCCCACGTTGCTGCAGGCGCGTCATCTCCGTCATGCTCATCCTCCCGTCATCGCTTCTTCGACGGGCGGGGTCGCCACCGCGTGAAGTCGCCCTGAAGATTACTCGCCGGTACGTGTGCCGCGCCAAGGGTCGGGCATTCTGGACCCGTGAACACCCCCGTGCGAGCCCGGCCGCCGCTGACCCACGTGCCGCTGTCGAACCGGGCCCTGCCGTCGCTCGACCCGGTCCCGCCGCCGTGGCCGGCGGCTTTCGAAGAGGTCGGCACCGCCCGGCTGCACGTCCGCCGCACGCCCGGCCCGGACGGCGTGCCCGCCGTCTACGTCCACGGTCTCGGCGGCTCGTCGACGAACTGGACCGACCTGGCCGCGCTGCTCGCGCCGGTCGCCGGCGGCACGGCCCCCGACCTGCCCGGGTTCGGCTACTCCGAGCCCGAGAAAGGCTTCGACTTCACGCTCCAGGCGCACGCCGACGTCGTCATGAGGCACATCGAAGCCGGCTTTTCGGGGGCCCGGGTGGCGGAGCCCCCGGCCCGGGGCGAAGCCCCGGATGTCACCGCGGTGGGGGCGCCAGTGCACCTGTTCGGCAACTCCATGGGCGGCGCGATCGCCCTGCTGGTCGCGGCCCAGAAGCCTGAGCTGGTGAAGACGCTGACGCTCATCTCGCCGGCGGTGCCGGACCTGCGCCTCGACCCGCGGCGGCTGTCCGACCCGCGGATGGCGCTGGCCTACCTGCCGCTGGTCGGCGCGCGCGTGCGGGCCCAGCTGGCCGCGCTCGGCCCGCGGGAACGCGCCGCGCAGGTCATCAAGCTGTGCTTCGCCGATCCGTCGCGGTTCCCGGAGAGCCGGCTCGACGAGCTGACCGAGGAACACGGTGCCCGCGCCGGGTTCGCCTGGGCCGCGCCCGCGATGGCGCGCAGCACGTTCGCCATCTTCCGGGCCTGGTCCACGCTCGGGAAGGCGTCGCTGTGGTCGGTGGCGCCGCTCGTCAAGGCACCGACGCTGGTCGTCTGGGGCCGGGAGGACCGCGTCATCTCCGTGAAACGCGCCGTGCGGACCGCGCGGGCGATCCCGCGGGCCCGGCTGCTGGTGCTCCCGCGCACCGGCCACGTGGCGCAGATGGAGCGCCCGGTCGTCGTCGCGAAGGCCGTGCTGGGCATGTGGGAGCACGTCGAAGCGGGCACCTGGTAGCCCGATCGGGTGGTGGCGAGTTCACTCGATGATCCGCCAGTCGGCGAGAGCGGCGCCCCGCCGCTGTGGCACCCTGGTGCGGTGGACCGGGTGAAGCACGACGCGCGAGGCGAGGATCGGCGGACGCCCCACCGCGCCTCGGCCCGCCGGGCGCCGGACGCCGAGGACCACCCCCGCACCGGGCAGTACCGCCCGTCGAAGGCACTGGCCCAGCGCGTCGACGAGGACCGCTACCGGCCGGGTGGCCGGCGGACGAGTGCCGAGCCGCTGAGCGCGTCCTGGAAGCCGCACGTCGAAACCCCGCGCGAGAAGCCGGCCGAGCCGCCGGCGAAGCCGGGCATCGCCAAGCTCACGAAGACCTACGGCTGGCGCGTCTACGCGCTGCCGATCCTGGTCGTGCTGACCGTGCTGGTCGTGGTCAACACCGCCAACAGCCCGGCCCAGCCGATCGCCGAGCAGGGTGTGGGTGCCGCCGGGCCCGGCACCGACTCGGCGGGCGGCGACACCTCCGGCGGCGGCGCCATCGACGGCAACGGCGAGCAGGCCATCCCGGAGAACCCGGCCACCCCGGTCGACCTCAAGGTGCCGACCGCGGACCTGCCGAACGGCATCCCGTTCACCCAGGCCGGCGCCGGCAAGTGGCACGTCGTGCCGGGCAGCGGCCCGAAGATCGGCAACGGGAAGCTGTACACCTACACCATCGAGGTCGAAGACGGCATCGACCCGGCGAGCTACGCCGGGGACGACGCCTTCGCCGCGACCGTCGAGGGCACCCTGTCGAATCCGACGCAGGGCTGGACCTGGGACGGCAAGATCGCGTTCCAGCGGGTGGACGGCAATTTCCCGAACCCGTCCTTCAAGGTGAGCCTGACCACGCCGGAAACCACCCACCGGCCGGACGCCTGCGGGTTCCAGATCAAGTTCGAGGCCTCCTGCTACCGCAAGAGCCTCGGCCGGGTGCTGATCAACCTGGCCCGCTGGGTGCGGGGGGCCAAGGCCTACGGCCCCGACATGACCGGGTACCGGCAGTACGCCATCAACCACGAGGTCGGGCACGCCCTGGGCAACCAGCACGTCGGCTGCGGGGGCACCGACCAGCCGGCGCCGGTGATGATGCAGCAGTCCTTCGGCGTCAACGACGACTACGTCGCGATGCTCAACGACATCCCCGGTGGCGACAAGGGCAAGGTGGCCAAGGACGGCCGCATCTGCAAGACCAACTCCTGGCCCAACCCCACCCCGCAATAAGCGGCTGTGACATCCGAGGCTTCGCCTCGGGCCGGGGGCTCCGCCACCCGGAACCCCCGAAAGCCCGTGTCCCAGCATCCGGACGCGGGAAGGCTTATTTGCCCGCGCGCGTTGTGCATAGTGGGATGGACGCGATACGCGCGCGAGATGGAGGACCCATGTCAGCACTGCCGCCGCTCGTCGAGCCGGCTGCCGAGCTCACCAAGGAAGAGGTGGCCCGGTACAGCCGTCACCTGATCATCCCGGACGTCGGGGTGAACGGGCAGAAGCGGCTGAAGAACGCCAAGGTCCTGGTGATCGGGGCCGGCGGCCTCGGCAGCCCCGCGCTGCTGTACCTGGCCGCAGCCGGGGTGGGCACGCTCGGCATCGTCGACTTCGACGTCGTGGACGAGTCGAACCTGCAGCGCCAGGTCATCCACGGCCAGTCCGACGTCGGCAAGCTCAAGGCCGCGTCCGCGCAGGAGTCGATCGCGGAGATCAACCCGCTGGTCAAGGTGCACCTGCACACCGACCGGCTGGACTCGTCGAACGCGCTCGAGATCTTCGAGCAGTACGACCTGATCGTCGACGGCACCGACAACTTCGCGACGCGTTACCTGGTCAACGACGCCGCGGTGCTGCTGGGCAAGCCGTACGTCTGGGGCTCGATCTTCCGGTTCGAGGGCCAGGTCAGCGTGTTCTGGGAGGACGCGCCGAACGGCAAGGGCCTCAACTACCGCGACCTCTACCCGGAGCCGCCGCCCCCGGGCATGGTCCCCTCCTGCGCCGAGGGTGGCGTGCTGGGCGTGCTCTGCGCGTCCATCGGCTCGATCATGGTGACCGAGGCGATCAAGCTCATCACCGGCATCGGCGAGACGCTGCTCGGCCGCCTGATCAGCTACGACGCGCTGGAGATGAAGTACCGCGAGGTCAAGATCCGCAAGGACCCGGACACGCCGAAGATCACCGAGCTGATCGACTACGAGGCGTTCTGCGGCGTGGTTTCCGACGAGGCGGCCTCGGCGGCGTCGGGGAGCACCATCACCCCGGCCGAGCTGAAGGCCAAGTTCGACAGCGGCGAGAACTTCGCGCTGATCGACGTCCGGGAGCCGCACGAGTACGAGATCGTCAACATCAAGGGCGCGACGCTGATCCCGAAGGACCGGATCCTCTCGGGCGAGGCGCTGGCGGAGCTGCCGCAGGACAAGCCGATCGTCCTGCACTGCAAGTCGGGCGGGCGGTCCGCGGAGGCCCTCGCCGCGCTGCACGCGGCCGGCTTCAAGGACGCGACGCACCTCGGCGGCGGCGTGCTCGCCTGGGCGAAGCAGATCGACCCGAGCCTGCCGACCTACTGACAGTGGTCGTCCGTGAAGGCCGCCCGC